>JANQOH010000324.1 GCA_028289725.1 Alphaproteobacteria bacterium | reverse complement strand
GAAATCTCCGGCCACTTTCACCCGCGTGCCGCAATCGACGTCCGCGGCCGCCGCGCCCGGGGACGCTGCTTCGTGACCGACGGTCGCCGGATGATCCTGCCCGCGCTGGGTGCCTATACCGGAGGGCTCGACGTACACGATCCCGCAATTGCGTCATTGATGCGCGATCCGTTCCGCGTCCTGCTGGCGGGCCGCACCAAGCTCTACGATTTCCCGAGCACGCGCCTGCGCGGTGCGCCGATCAGCGCGAAGTAAGCACAGCGAGCACGGACATTTCACCCTCACCCAACCCTCTCCCATCAAGGGAGAGGGCTATCAAGCGTACTCAGTCGGAATGCCTTCCCCCTTGATGGGGAAGGTTGGATGGGGGTGACGGCGCCGAAAGTCGCGACCGACCACACCTGACGGTCTAATCTTCCGGCGGGCCCTTGAGTTCGACCGTGTTGCCGTCCGGGTCTTGGAAGTAGATCGATTGGCCGAAACCGTCCGCCCCATAGCGGCGGGCCGGATCGCCGGGTTCGACGCCATGGTTTTTCAAGTGAGCGGCAATCGCGTCCGCATCGAAATTGTCGACGCGCAGACAATAGTGGTCGAGGTTGCGGGCTTCGTCGCCGGCTGCGGCGCCACCCGCTCGGCCGATCTCACCGTTGATGTCGACCAAATCGATCAAGCTTGTGCCGGCGCGCATTTGCACGAGGCCGAGGTCGTCCAGCCGACGCTCGACCGGACAGCCGAGCACGTCGCCGTAAAACGTAATCATGCGATCGATGTCGGCCGTGCGCAGCACGACGTGATCCAACCCCTTTACCGCGATCATTTGAACAGTCCTCGTCCAGAATTTGAGCGAGGTTATCACACTTCAAAAATTCGGATGGCAGACGGCCTTTTTCGCGTGTTGTGCGAGCGCGTCAAAATTCCCACTGCAGACGGAAGGCGACGCCGTCGATCACCTCGCCTTCGCTCAATCCGGTGTTCGAAAGATTGTCGATCTCGGAGTGCACGTAGTTGACCGAAAAACGGACAAGCGCGGTCGGGTACCAGTTGAGGCCGAGCGTGATGTTATTGGCGGTCCCGCCGCGAATGCCGCCGCGCATTAAATCATTCACGCCATCGTCGAGATCGATGTGGCTAAACCGTGCGCCGACTTCGAACGCGCCCCACCCGCCGGTCTCCAGATCGAACTCCCGGTGCGGCTGCACGCGCCAGAGCGTGGCGAAACGCGAATAGTAATTCGGCGACTCGCCGGTCAGGTAATAGCCGAGCTGGACGTAATACCCGTCGAAGCTCAGGTCGCGAAACGCTAGGTCGTGCGGGCCGTTATAGCGATCGATTTCCAGGCGCTGATATTCGGCCTGAAACGAAAATGAGTCGTACACGCCCAGAAATTCGAGCGCGTTGTAGTTGAAGCTGTCGATGCGCTTGATGTTGCCGGTATCGACAAATGACGTGTCGTCGATGCGCAATTCGGGCCGGGCGCTGAAACGTTCCCGGCCGCCGACCTCGCCCCGCTTCACGGTTGGTTTACGCCAATATCCGGCGGTGCCGAAATGCAACGCCTGGGTTCGCTCGGCGATCGGCGCCCAGGTGGCACGCCAATGCAGGCCATAACCCTCGCTGTCGCCGCCGATCTCTTTGGCCGGCACACTGTGGAGTCCGAGCCGAAGATAATTGTGCTTGGTTCGGTACAGCGTGGACACGCCGAGCGACGGTGTGCCGGGCGCAAATCCGAACGCGCCGGAGGACATCGCCTCTTCCATCATCACGCGCCGGCTTGAAAAGGTCGATGCGTCCAAGGGCGGCGACGTGTTTTGCTGACCGATCAGAAACCACAAAGGATCGAGGCCGCGATAGGCCACCACAGCCGAACGAAGTCCGTCCATGATGGCGTCGCTCGGGTCGAAAAAGTCGTGCGCACCGAAAAAGATAAAATCCTTGTAGAACAAACCGCTGACCAGAAAGATCCCGCGCCGGGCTTTCAAGCCGGTGTCGAGGTCAGGCTGAAGCGCCTGCGAGGTTTCCGGCCCGCCCTGCGGGTTCTGGCTATAGGTGCCGAAATCGAATTGAAGCAGCGTGCCGGCGCCAATATTGATGTTGCCGTCTTCCGTCTTGAAGCGCGGCAACGGTCCAAACACGGCCGTCTCGGGATTGTAGGCGCTCGGCGCTTGACCAGCGTAAACGTCCTCATCCTCGTTGGCGGCCCCTGCGGGCGGATTTTCTTGCGCGTCCCCCGCATTGTCCTGCTGCGCATGACCTGGGCCAACGATCCATAAGCCGGCTAAGACCAGTCCCATCAACACGGCCAAGGTGCTTTGGCATCTGAGCGATTCGACAGTCAACCGATACGGCACGAGACGAGACCTGAGCGTTCGCCATTTTGCGCGCGGTATCGGTTTGGTCATTTCGACGGCCTGCCGTTCAGACGCGCCGGAAAACGCGAGGCTTCGCCGGCGGCACAATGGATTTGGCGCCCAAGGCGCCTTTGATTGATTTGGCCCCAAGTGCCGAAAACCGTCCCCAATCCGGCCTCGTTCGGCACTTAAGTCAGCTCCACACCTACATAAACGGGTACTTGAGGGGTGGCAGGAGGTCAAGCCGCTGTGCGGGCATGTCAGTTATGCTGACATACCGGACCGGGATTGAATCCATGCTGCGTCGGTCGTACTTGTGGCACCTGACACGCCGCGCGGAGGAGCCATGACCAGCCGACTGGCCGCCAGAATCTTCGCAGTCGCCATAACAGCCGGCCTTCTGTCGGGTTGTGGCCTTTTGACGCCTCTGCCGGAACCGACAACCGTCGACGATCGCCTGGCGGCGTTTCCGACCAGTGGATTGCCGCTAAAGGGAAAGGTCACGGTGCACTGGACGAAGCGACACATCCCCTTCATCGAAGCCGAAACCGACGCCGACGCGGCCTTTACCCTCGGCCTCGTCCACGCGCACCTTAGGCTGGGACAGATGTCGGTTCTCCGCATGATCGCCCACGGCCGCCTTGCGGAACTCGGCGGGCCGCTTGCGGTCGACATCGATCGCGGCCTGCGGATTCTGAATTTTGCCCGCGGCGTGGAAGGAACCGAGCGAACCCTGCCCCAAGAAACCAAGCTTTGGATCGAGAACTTCGTCGCCGGCATCAACCACTATCAACAGCAAGCGAAAACGCTTCCCCATGAATTCCCCGTGCTTGGGCTGGAGCGCGAACCGTGGACGGTGGCCGATATCCTGACGATCGGCCGGCTCGCCGGCAGCGACGTGAATTGGTTGGTTTGGGCCGGCGTACTGCGATTGCGCGAGCGCGACGATTGGCCGGAAATCTGGGCGCGATTGGTCTCCAACGGCAGTGCGTCCCAGCCAAGTTTCGATGGTGCGAGCGACTTGTCATTCCTGAATGAGCTGTTGGGCGGTCTAAGCCGGTCCGGTAGCAACAGCTTGGCCGTCGCCGGCGACCGCACCGTCAGTGGCGCGGCGTTGCTGGCGAGCGACCCCCATCTCGGTATCTTGGCGCCGAATGTCTGGCTCATCGCCGGTGTAAAATCGCCGTCCTATCACACGGTCGGCCTGATGGGCCCCGGCCTGCCGATCTTCGCGCTCGGACGCAATCCGTGGGCGGCGTGGGGCGGCACCAATATGCGCGCGGCGTCGAGCGACCTGTATCGGCTCGACGACGTGCCCAACGGTACGATCACGGAGCGCACCGAAACAATCGGTGTTCGCTGGTGGTTCGACGAGGAAATCACCGTGCGCGAGACGGAATACGGACCGGTGGTCTCGGACGCACCCCTGTTCGACGACGTGAACAATGGCGACTTCGCCGTCAAATGGACCGGGCACCAAGCAAGCGACGAAATCGGCGCCATGCTGGCGGTCAGCCGAGCGCGCTCGTTTGACGAATTCCGCCAAGCCTTTGAGGCCTTCGCGGTGCCCGGCCAAAACATGCTGTTTGCCGATCAAGAAGGGAATGTCGGCCAGGTCCTCGCCGTCCGATTGCCGTCGCGCAACGGACCGCCGCCGGACGATTTGCTGTTCGCGCCAAACGACCGTGAGCCGCTGTGGGACGACATGCGCGGCGTCGCGGACCTGCCGTATAGCTACAACCCCGATGTCGGCTACCTCGCCTCAGGCAACAACCGACCCGCCAAGACCGACCTGCACATCGGCTATTTCTTCTCACCGGACGACCGCGTGGAACGCATGTCCGAACTCGTCGGCAAGGACCGCCAGATCGCCATCGACGATTTGAAAGCGTTGCAGCGCGATGTCTACATGCCGTCGTCGGTCGCGCTTCGCGATGTGATCCTGCGGCGGATGACAACAGTCGGCATGGACATCGGACAAAACGCCGACGAAATCGAAGTGCTCAAACGGTTACGGGATTGGGATGGCGCCTATGACACGGAATCCGTGGGCGCTGTTACGTTTGAGCAGTTTCGAGACGGTTTTACCGAGCGCTTTTACGCCCTCAGTTTTGGCGAAACCGACTGGCAAGCGTTCGCGAATGTCGGGCGCATCAAAACGCTTTTGATCGAGGACATTGAAGCGGCGGAAGAAGAACAACTCGTGGCGGCGCTGCAAGCGGGACTCGACACCGCGGCAGAGGGGCTGGACAGCTTTGCGAATTGGGGCGAGATGCACCGGCTCCGCCTTGCGCACCCGCTCAGCAACCTTCCCATTCTGGGAGGCCGCTATGAGTTTGGCGACCTTCCGATCGGTGGCAGCACGGACACGCTGATGAAGACCGCGCATGCGACCACCGCCGAACGCCACACGGTTCGCTATGGCTCGAACGCGCGGCACATTTCCGACATGGCGGATATGGATCGCAATTACTTCGTCCTGCTCGGCGGCCAAGACGGCTGGCTCAACAGCTCGACCTTTCTCGACCAATTGCCGCTCTGGCTGGCCGGGGATTACATCGAGATGCCGCTGCGCATCGAAACCGTTCGCGAGACATTCGATTATCACATCGACTTGACACGCTGAGGCTGTCGTGTTCGACGTCACGTTCCTGCTTCGGCTGTATGCGTCGCGGCGAGCGCGCCAGCTCTCCGCAGTACAACCAGAAACAACACAGGCCGGCGTGTTGCAGGCGCTTATCGCACAAGCCCGCGACACGCAGTTTGGCCGCGATCACGGGTTTTCCGAAATCCGTACGGTTGCCGATTTTCAAACCGCTGTGCCGCTGCGCGATTATGACGCGTTCTGGGACGCGTACTGGCAGCCGCATTTTCCGCGTCTCACCGACTGCACTTGGCCGGGCGCGATACCCTATTTCGCGGTTTCCTCGGGCACCACAAAAGGCGTGACCAAGTTCCTGCCGCTCACACACGCGATGCACCGGGCGAACGTGCGCGCAGCGACGGACGTCTTGGTGCACCACATTCGGAACCGGCCGGCGACGCGCCTGCTGGGCGGACGTAGCTTCATGCTGGGCGGCAGCACGCGATTGGTCGAGCAAGCGCCCAATGTCTACAGCGGTGATTTGAGCGGCATCGCCGCTAAGGAAATGCCCTGGTGGGCGCGGCTCCGCTACTTCCCGCCGCGCGCGCTCGAACAGATCGAGGACTGGGAAGATAAGATCGACCGAATGGCGCGGGCGTCGTTGAATCAAGACATTCGATCGATCAGCGGAACCCCGAGCTGGTTGTTGCTGTACTTCGAAAAACTCTTCGCGGTATCGGGGCAGAAATCACAGCGGATTTGTGACGTCTATCCAGACTTGGAAATGCTGGTTCATGGCGGCGTGAACTTTGAACCGTATCGCGCGCGCTTCGATGACCTGCTCGAGGGCGGCCACACCGAGACGCGCGAGGTGTATCCCGCGAGCGAGGGTTTTTTCGCGATTGCGGATCGAGGGCCCGGCGAAGGTCTGAGGTTGATCCTCGACAATGGCCTTTTTTACGAATTCGTTCCGGTCGACGAACTCGACGCAGACCGTCCGGCGCGGCGCTGGATCGCGGATGTCGAGATCGGGACTAACTACGCCTTGATCATCTCGAACAATGCGGGTTTCTGGAGCTACTTGGTGGGCGACACGGTGCGCTTCGTTGA
>JANQOH010000319.1 GCA_028289725.1 Alphaproteobacteria bacterium | reverse complement strand
CCGATCCTCGATTTCATCACGCCGGCGGCATTCGAAGCATACAAACAGGCCGCCTACGACAAAGGTTTCCTGATGGTCTCCGCGTCTCCGCTGACGCGTTCCTCGTACCACGCCGACGCTGATTTCCAGCAGTTGCGCGCGGCCCGCGAGCGGGCGCTTGGAAACGCTGGGAGCTAACCTCTTGCCAACGCACCACGACCAGCGGGTCTTGCCCTATACCGCCGACCAGCTGTTTGAGTTGGTCGCCAGCGTCGACCGCTATCCGGAATTCTTGCCTTGGTGCCTGTCCTCGCGGATCACCAAGCGAGACGGCAGCGTGTTTTATGCCGATCTCGTGATCGGATTTAAAATGATCCGAGAACAGTTTGGCTCGCGCGTCGCCGCCCAGCGGCCCCACAGCATCGACGTTGTGCCCACCGCCGGACCCTTCCGGCGCATGGACAATAAGTGGCGCTTCACCGACCTACCGGATGGCGGGTGTTTGGTGGATTTTTCGGTCGATTTCGAGTTTCGTTCGCGGGTGCTGAACAAACTGATCGGTGCCCTGTTTCACGAAGCGGTTCGGCGCATGGTTTCAGCCTTCGAGTCGCGGGCCCGCGTCCTTTATGGCCCCGGGATTGCGCTGCCGGCGCCGGCCACCTAGCGAGAGGCGGCCTCGGACAAGAACGTCAGGGCGCGCGAGACCGTCTCGATCCGGATCGCGCGGCGATCACCATCAAACATCTCATGCATGGTCTGTGTCGGCGCGCCTTTCGCCGCAACGCCGAAATGGACGAGTCCCACCGGTTTCTGTGGTGTACCGCCACCGGGGCCGGCAACGCCCGTCACTGCCACCGTGACGTCGGCAAACGACGCGCTCAACGCCCCTTCGGCCATGGCGCGCACCACCGGCTCGCTGACGGCGCCGTGCGCTTCTATCAGGTTAGCCGGTACGCCGAGCATCTCGGTTTTGGCTTCGTTTGAGTAAGTCACAAAGCCGCGATCCACGACGTCCGAAGAGCCGGCGATCTCGGTCAAGCAGCCCGCTATCAAGCCGCCCGTACAAGACTCCGCGGTCGCGACGCGCCATCCAAGTGTCCGATACTGCTCAAGCAGCATTTTGGCCCGGTCCAATAAGTCCGGAGAAAACCCTTCGTTAGGCAAGAAACGCGGCTCCCAAAAGCAAGACGAGGCCGGCATAGGCCCCGGCAATCATGTCGTCGAGCATAATACCGAGGCCACCATCTAATCGTCGATCCGCCAAGGATGCGGGCCAAGGCTTCGTGATGTCCGCCAGGCGGAATAACAGGAAGCCGGCGACGTAGCTCCAACCCGAAAGAGGCACGAACGCAAGCGCCAGCCACTGGCCGGCCACTTCGTCGATCACCACGACACCCGGATCCTTGATGCCGAGATTTTGTGCCATTCGCGCCGACGCCCAGACGCCGATGGCGAAGGCCAAAATCGCTCCGAAAAGCAACGCGGCCTGACCACCTATGCTTTCGATTCCCCAGGCGAAGGGAAGGGCGGCCAAGGAGCCCCAAGTGCCCGGCGCCTTTGGGAGAAGGCCGCTGCCGAACCAAGTACCTATCAGGACCGACGGTTGCGTGAGGTCGCGCGGTTGTAGCGAGGCCTTCACGCCGGGATGCGCACGCTGGCGATCGCCTGGGCTGCAATGCCCTCACGCCGCCCGGAGAACCCCAACCCTTCCGTGGTCGTTGCTTTGACACTGACCCGGTTCGCCGGGATCGCAAGCAGCTCGCTGATCATTGTGCACATGGCCTGGCGATGTGGGCCGACGCGCGGACGCTCGCAGATCAATGTCACGTCGACATTTTCAATCATGCCGCCAGCCTCGGCCACGAGATCGCGGGCATGCTCGACGAAGATGCGCGAGTCCGCACCGGCCCAGCGCTGGTCGGACGGCGGAAAGTGTGTGCCGATATCGCCGGCCGCAATGGCGCCAAGCAAGGCGTCCACCAGCGCGTGCAATCCGACGTCGGCATCGGAATGGCCGGCCAGGCCCTTTTCGTGGGGGATCGCAATGCCGCACAGCGTGACATGGTCGCCGTTTGCTGAAAAGCGGTGCACATCGTACCCGGAGCCGATGCGTATCGTGCCCGAAGGCGCGGTGCGCAACAGCATCTCGGCGCGCGCAAGATCTTGCTCGGTCGTCACCTTCAGGTTTTCCTCCGCACCCTCGACCAGCGCAACGGTCAAGCCGGCCCGTTCCGCGACCGCGGCATCGTCGGTTAGCGTGTCGTCGTTTGTTGCGCGATGCGCTTTCAGAATCTCATCATAGTGAAAAGCTTGCGGCGTTTGCGCGCGCCAAAGACCGGTGCGTGGCACGGTCCGCCGGATAGAGCCGGCCTCGTCGGATTGTTTCAGCGTGTCGTGCACCGGTACAGCGGCGACGGCGCCGGCACAGCGGTCCAAGGCATCCAAGCTACGCAGAATGATGTCCGGGCTCACCAGCGGACGTGCGGCATCGTGAATCAGAACCCGCCCGGGTGGGTCGTCTTCGAGGGCGGACAATCCGTTCAAGACCGACACGCGTCGCGTTGCCCCGCCAGACACCGGTGGCAGAATCTTGAAATCGGCGGCGGCGTTCTCGTAGAGGCCGCGGTCGTCCGGGTGGATCACCACGGTCACGCGG
The DNA here is from genome assembly GCA_028289725.1 of Alphaproteobacteria bacterium. Taxonomy (GTDB): domain Bacteria; phylum Pseudomonadota; class Alphaproteobacteria; order UBA7887; family UBA7887; genus JAKZSU01. Next base: position 5,823 of record JANQOH010000319.1, on the reverse strand, counting down.
TCGATGCGGGGGTGCTCGACGAAGGCACGCAGCGTCCGCCGCAGCACCGGCTCTCCCCCCAGCATGGCATATTGCTTGGGCATTTCCTGCCCGAAACGGCTTCCGCGTCCGGCGGCGACGATGATTGCGGCTGTGCTGGGTCCGGGCATCGAGAGAATCTTAGCTTTTCTGCGGCGGGGCACGCTACCCGGCACCCAGCTCAATGCCAAGCGCTCATGGCCGCTGAGACTTGTCTGCGGGCCCTATAACTGTTGCGCTCAGGACACATTATCGCTAGTTTCTGCCCAACTTTTAGGCACCTTTCGTGAGTTCGCATTGTGACTTTGCAGATTGGCCCCGTGCGGCTGTCCGATCCGGTCATCCTCGCGCCCATGTCGGGCGTGACGGATTTGCCGTTTCGACGGCTTGTGAAGCGCTTCGGCGCCGGCCTGGTGGTCTCGGAGATGATCGCGAGCCAAGCGATGATCCGCGCCAATCCGCGCACCTTCACGATGGCCAGTCACAGCGCGGAGGAAGCGCCGATGGCGGTCCAACTTGCCGGCTGCGATCCGGCGCTGATGGCGGAAGCGGCTCGGATCAACGAGGACCGCGGCGTCGCGCTGATCGACATCAATTTCGGCTGCCCGGTCAAGAAAGTGGTGTCGGGCCAAGCCGGCTCCGCCTTGATGCGCGACGAAGTTCATGCGGCCAAGATCCTGGCCGCAACCGTCGACGCCGTCTCGATTCCGGTCACGCTCAAAATGCGCACCGGGTGGGATGACGCCAATCGCAACGCCCCGCAGCTAGCGCGCATTGCCGAAGCGTGCGGGATTCAGATGGTGACGGTCCACGGCCGGACGCGCTGTCAGTTTTATAAGGGGCGTGCCGACTGGGATTTCATTCGCGAAGTCAAAGAGTCGGTCTCGATCCCGGTCGTCGGCAACGGCGACGTGACCACCGTCGAAGATGCGGCAGCGCTCTTGGCGCGGTCTGGCGCCGACGGCGTTATGGTCGGGCGCGGCGCCTATGGTCGGCCGTGGTTCCCGTCTCACGTCGCACATTTCTTGCGTACAGGTGACCGCTTGCCGGAGCCGGGTTGCGCTGAACGCCTAGCGACCGTTCTGGAACATTATGACGCGATGCTTTCGCACCATGGTATCGAACGTGGCGTTCGCATAGCGCGAAAGCATATCGGCTGGTACGTGAAGGGCGTACCGGGTGCCGCGCCGTTTCGCGAAGCCATTTTCCGCATGACGGATCCGGTTGCGGTTCGCGACGCGCTTCGCGCCTTGTTTGATCCGGAAAGGGACGAGGTCCATGTCCGCGCCGAAGCCGCTTAATATTTCGGCTGGCGCCATAGCCGGTCCGCTCGATTCGTCTGTTTTGTCGGCTCTGCCGATTGCGGTGTTTGTCGTCGATCGCGGCCACCGCATCGTCATGGTGAATCCGGCAGCGGAGCAAGTGTTGGGCGGTGGCGGCGCCTATCTTGCGCGCCATCAGCTAACAGACTTGATCGCTGCCGACAGCCAATTGATCGCGCTCATCGACCAGACGCTTCTAACCGGGGCAACCGTGGTCGAATATGGGATCATGCTGGCCAGTCCAAAAGTGGACGACCGCTTGGTCGATGTCCGCGTGGCGCCATATCCCGACAATGCCGACCAAGTCATCGTGTGCGTCGAAGAGCGCTCAATGGCCCATATGGTGGATCATCAATTGACCCATCGCGGCGCGGCACGCTCGGTTGCGGGCATGTCGGCGATTGTGGCGCATGAAGTGAAGAACCCGCTGTCCGGTATTCGCGGCGCCGCGCAGTTGCTCGAGGAATCGGTCGATGGTCCGGAAAAAGACCTCACCAAGCTGATCTGCGATGAGACGGACCGCATTCGAAACTTGGTCGAGCGGTTCGATGTGTTTTCCGACGATCGGCCTCTCGACCGCGAGCAGGTGAACATTCACCAAGTGCTCGATCACGTTCGGCAATTGGTGAGCACCGGGAGCGGCTCTGACATTCGGTTTGTCGAACGGTACGATCCATCTTTGCCGCGGGTTTTCGGCAATCGCGATCAATTGATCCAAGTCTTCCTCAATCTGATGAAAAATGCGGTCGAAGCCGTACCGGCGCAGCGCGGCGAGATCGTCGTGACGACGCGCTATCAGCACGGGTTCAAGTTCGCGAGTTCCGGCAGCCGAACGCGCCAGGACCTGCCCATCGTCGTTTCGATCCAGGACAACGGGCCGGGCATTCCCGCTGAGCTGCATGACCACCTGTTCGATCCGTTTGTCACGACGAAGCGGCGCGGGACCGGTCTTGGATTGTCCCTCGTCGCCAAGATCATCGAGGACCATGGCGGATTGGTGGAGTTCGAGAATCGCCGCCGCCGCACCGAGTTCCGTGTGCATCTGCGCGCCGCATCGCGCGACCCACAATCGGACGCGAATTTGCGTCTCGTGCCGGAGGAACGGGCGGATGACTGACAGCGCGACGGTCCTTGTGGCCGACGATGACCGCTCGATTCGCACGGTCCTCAGCCGCGCGCTGGGCCGGTTGGGTTATTCGGTTAGGGCAACGGGTAACGCAGCGACGCTATGGCGGTGGGCGAGCGACGGTGAAGGCGATTTGGTGATCACCGATGTTGTGATGCCCGACGGCGACGGCCTTGAACTTCTGCCAAAGCTGCGCGGCGCGCGCCCGGAATTGCCGGTCATCGTGATGAGCGCGCGCAATACTCTGATGACGGCGATCCGTGCGAACGAGCGTGGCGCATACGAATATTTGCCGAAGCCGTTCGATTTGACGGAGCTCACCGCCACCGTGCGGCGGGCGCTCGCCGAACCCGCCAAAACGGCAGCACCGTCCAACGATGTCGCGGCGGACGAGAACTTGCCCTTGGTCGGCCGTTCGCCGGCGATGCAAGAAGTCTATCGCGTTCTGGCGCGGCTGATGGCGACCGACTTGACCGTGATGATTACCGGCGAGTCCGGCACCGGTAAGGAGCTTGTCGCGAGGGCGTTGCATGACTTCGGCAAGCGCAAGGATCAGCCGTTCGTCGCCATCAATATGGCCGCCATACCGCGTGAACTGATCGAAAGCGAGCTGTTTGGTCATGAGCGTGGCGCCTTCACCGGCGCAACCGGCCGTTCCTCGGGGCGGTTTGAACAAGCCAATGGCGGCACACTGTTCCTCGACGAAATCGGCGATATGCCGCCCGAGGCACAAACAAGGCTGCTGCGCGTTCTCCAAGAAGGCGAGTACACAACCGTCGGCGGTCGCGATCCAATTCAGACCGATGTGCGAATCATCGCTGCCACACATCGCGATTTGAGCGTCCTGATCGAACAGGGAATGTTCCGCGAGGACCTATTTTTCCGGCTTAACGTTGTCCCGTTGCGTTTGCCGCCACTGCGCGATCGTACCGAGGACATTCCGATGCTGACGCAACATTTCTTTGCGCAAGTCCAGGCGGAAGGGCTGCCGGCAAAGACGATGGATCCAAGCGCGATGGAACGTTTGGTGCAGCATTCCTGGCCGGGCAATGTGCGCGAACTGGAAAATCTGGTTCGGCGTTTGGCGGCCCTTTACACTGAAGACGTTATTACCGCCGACATCGTCAGTGGCGAGATTTCAGAAGGACAGGGGGTGACGGTCGCGACGCAAGCGGGCGAGTCCGAAAGTCTGGGCGAAGCCGTGGAACGGCATATCGCGCAATACTACGCGGCTCACAAAGGCACGCTGCCGGCCTCCGGCGTGCATGCGCGAATATTGCGTGAGGTCGAGCGTCCGTTGATCGTCCACACCTTAACCGCAACGCGTGGTAATCAAGTAAAGGCGGCGCAAGTATTGGGGCTTAATCGAAACACCTTGCGCAAGAAGATTCGGGAGTTGGATATTCAGGTGGTCCGCGGTACGAGGTGACACGCCCTATGGTTTCTGAGACCGGCGCGCCAACCGATTCCTGGTCCACCCAATTGGGCCGATGGGCGAACCGTGTTGGACTAGTCCGTCGACTTGCAATCGTTCTGACCGTCTGCGCCGTGATCTCGGGGCTTGCGACATACGCCGCCTTGACCGACTCGATGTCGCCCGGCGGCGCGGATCCAACGACGATTCTGGTTCTGCTCAATATCGACCTGGTGCTGCTGCTGGGTCTGGGCGCATTGGTAGCGTGGCGGCTTGTCCGGCTTTGGATTGAACGGCGCCAGGGTTCGGTGGGATCGCGCCTGCACGCGCGCATTGTTGGAATGTTTAGCCTGGTAACGGTCGCGCCGGCGATTATCGTCGCGGTCTTTTCCGCGACCTTCTTCAATCTCGGAATTCAGTCATGGTTCAACGATCGCGTGCGCACGGCCCTTGAGCGTTCTTTGGCAGTCTCCGAAGCGTATGTGAAGGACCATCGTGAGTTTATTCGCGCCGACATTCTATCGATGATCTCCACGATCAATCGCCAAGCGCCGCAACTGCTTGGATCGACCGAGGCGTTGACGGTTCTGCTCGACGGCTTGGCTGCCGAGCGTTCGCTCGCGGAAGCGATCATTGTCCGCGGTGACGGAAAAGTCTTGGCGCGTAGCAAGCTCAGTTTCGTGCTTGAATTCGACCCACTCGCGAATGCGGCTCTGCAACGTGCGGCTGATGGCGAAGTGGTAATCATGACCAGTGACACCAGCGATCGCGTGCGTGCGCTCGCGCGAATCGACAATTTGGTCGGAACGTTTTTGTACATCGGCCGTTTTGTCGACGCGGCGGTGGTCAACCACATGGCGCGCCTATCGAGCGCGGTGAACGATTACCAAGCGTTGGAGACGCGGCGGTCCGGAATCCAGATCACGTTCACTGTTTTATATGTCGTCGTGGCGCTGCTTTTGTTGATCTCGGCTGTTTGGGTTGGCCTGGTCTTCGCGAACCGGCTGATCCGACCGATTTCCGCTCTGGTGGGGGCGGCGGAACTTGTGCGATCGGGCGATCTGTCAGCCCGTGTTCCGGAAGGCGAGGCGGGGGATGAGATCGCGGCACTCAGCCGCGCATTCAATCGCATGACCGGCCAGTTGCAGACGCAGCGCGCCGAGCTTGTCGAAGCCAACCAGCAGATCGACAATCGACGGCGTTTCACCGAGGCGCTGTTGTATGGCGTCTCAGCGGGTGTGCTCGGGCTGGACCGCGACGGTCGGATCTTCCTGCCGAATCAATCGGCATTGGAACTGCTTAGCTGCCAACCCGAGGATCTAATCGGGAATCCCTTGGAAACCGCCGTGCCTGAGATGGCGGCCCTGATGGCGCTGCTGCGGTCCGGCAAGCGGGCGCAAGCTCAGGACAAGATCTCCATCGTCCGAAACAAGCGGGCGCGTGATTTGCTCGTCCGCATCGGTGCCCAGCGTGCGGAAGACCGTGTCATTGGCTACGTCGTTACGTTCGACGACATTACCGCGCTCGTTCAGGCGCAACGTGCGGCGGCTTGGACCGACGTGGCGCGGCGTATCGCGCATGAAATCAAAAATCCGCTCACACCGATTCAGCTTTCGGCGGAACGACTGAAACGGAAATATCGCAAACAGATCGACGACAGTGACGAAATTTTTGCGACGTGTATCGATACGATTGTAAGACAAGTTTCTTCGATCCGCGGCATGGTTGACGAGTTTTCCGCGTTTGCCAGAATGCCGGCACCGGAACTCGTCGAAACGGATTCGCGCACGATTGTGGAGAATGCGGTATCGTTGCAAAAAATGGCGCATCCGGAAATTGATTTGCGATTTGAAATGCCGGAACACCCGTTGATGGTGTTCTGCGATCAGGCGCAAATTGGCCAAGCAATGACCAACTTGCTCCAAAACGCGATCGATGCGATT
>JANQOH010000282.1 GCA_028289725.1 Alphaproteobacteria bacterium | reverse complement strand
CATCGCGAATGTCGCCGAGGTGCCGAGCCCGTCGCCGCTTCGGGTCCGCGTTGGCATTCACTCGGGCCTCGTCGTCGTCGGCATGGAGAAGTCAGGGGTGCCGGGTAAATCGAACAGCGCGGTGGGCGACACGCCCAACGTGGCTGCCCGGCTGCAATCCTTGGCTGATCCCGGAAGCGTGTTGGTCAGCGACGAAACCCACGCCCTCGTCGCCGACATGTTTGAGTTCGAAGACGCGGGCGTTCATGAACTCAAGGGCCTCAGCGAACCGATGCGGGTTTTCCGCGCGACGGCCGAGCGCGATACGCTGAGCCAGGTGGAGTCCGCCGACGGCTCGCTCCGGTCATTGATCGGACGAGAGCGCGAGCTGGAAGCGGTTATGGACCGGTGGAAACGGGCCCGCGACGGCGCCGGTCAAGTGGTGTTGATCAATGGCGAAACCGGCATTGGCAAATCACACCTGATCCGCGCGGTCCGCGACAAACTTCGCGACAAACCGACGCGCCTGATGCGTCATCACTGTTCGCCCTATTTGCAGACCAGCGTGTTGCATCCGGTGGTCGACGCCTTGAGTTGGATTCTTGACTTCAAGAGCGGCGACTCCTGCGAAGCGCGCCTCGACAAAATCCGCGATTGGGCGGCAAATCTGGACCTCGACGATGGTGAAACCGTGCCGGCGATTGCCGAATTGCTGAAGGTGCCGGTGCCAGATCGCCCCCAACTCGACGCGCAGCAGTCCAAGGAACGCACCTTCGCCGCATTGCTTGCGGTGGTGCGCCACGCCGCGGCACGGAAGCCGCTGCTTTTCGTTATGGAGAGCATTCAATGGGCCGACCCGACGACTTTGGACTTCCTTGGACTGTTGATCGAGCAAGCCGCCACGATGCCAGTTCTTGTCGTCATCAGTCACCGGCCGGAGTTTCGCCCGCCGTGGCCGGCGCGCTCCCACGTCTTGCCGATCACATTGACACGCCTGGGATCTGAGGAAACCGCGCGTATTGCCCGCCAAACGGCGGGCGAAAGCGCACTGCCGCAACAGGTGATCGATACGATCGTCGATCGGGCTGATGGCGTGCCGATGTTCGCCGAAGAACTGACCAAGACGATGCTGGACTCCGATTATCTGGTGAAACGGGACGGCCAGTATCAACTCAGCGGCTCGATGCCGCCGGTCGCCGTGCCGGTGAGCCTGCAAGATTCGCTGATGGCCCGGCTGGATCGTCTTGGTCCCCACAAGGAGGTGGCGCAAATCGGCGCGATGCTTGGCCGAACCTTTCGGTACGACGTGCTCGCGGCCGTCAGCAAGCTTGACGACGCAGCGTTGCGACAAGCCCTCACCGCGCTCGTCGAAGGCGAACTGCTGCTTCAACGAGGTCTGGCGCCAGACGCGACATACGCCTTTCGCCAAGGGCTCATCCAAGAGGTCGCATACCAATCGTTGCTTATCAGCCAGCGCCAATCGATTCATCGCGATATCGCCGAAGTGCTCGAGACGCAATTCCCTGATATTGCGACGGCCGAGCCGGAAGAAATCTCGCGGCACTATGCGGCGGCCGGCGTCAACGACCGCGCTGTTTTGTTTTGTCGCCGCGCGGCGGACCTTTCAATTTCCAAATCGGCCATGCGCGAAGCGTTGCTTCATTTGGACGGCGCGCTCGATCTGCTCAAAAACATGACCGACACGCCCGAACACCGCCGCGAGATGGCCGAAATTCAGGTCATGCGTGGTGCCGCCTTGAGCGCGGTACACGGTTTCTTTGCACCCGACGTTGGCGACGCTTTCGAGCAAGCAAAGCAGTTGAGCAGTCCCGACGATCCGGACAATGGCTTCCTGCACGCCCGCGCCTGGCTTGGATTGTTTGCACACAACGTCACGCGCGACCGGCTGGATAAGGCGCGCGAAATCAGCGCCAAACTGCTTGACCTCGCGCATAAGCTGCGCCGCGACGACCTCTTATTCTCGGCCTATGTGAGCGCCGGTATCAGCGCCTTGGACATGGGGGAAGTGAGACTGGCCGGAGATTACCTGGACCACGCGCTCGACCGGGTCAGCCAAATCGGTACCGACCAAGCGTCGTGGATGGCGGTGCAAGACCCCGGTGTGGTCGCGTGGTCCATGTCCGCGCGCACGCGGTTCATGCTTGGCTATCCGGAGCAAGGTTTGGAAGCCAGCCGCCAAGCCGTGGCGCGCGCTGAAACCAGAAAGCATGACGTTACTTTGGTGTTCGCGCTGAGTTTCAAGGCGGCGTACCACGCCATTTTGCGTGATTGGGAAGGCTTGGAGGCAACCAGCGCGCGCGCGGCGGACATCGCGACAGAGCACGATTTCACACAGTGGAAGATCTTTGCCGCAATCTATCACGGACTGGCACTGGCGAAGATGGGGCGCACGCGCGATGGCCTGGCCGAGGCTGAGCGCGGCGTCGAGCTCGGCCAGCAATCGTGGCAAAACGGGCCGACAACGTTTTTCCTGGTCGCGCTGGCCGACCTTTATCTTGAGGCCGGGCTTCATGAAAAGGCGCTGGACGCGGTCGACCAAGGTCTCGCGCGTATGATCGATTTTGGCGGCCGTGGCTATGAAGCTGAACTCTACCGGTTGCGTGGGTCCATCTTGCGCGATCAGGCGATAACCAGCGGCGAGTCGGATGCGGAAGCGTTACACCGCAAAGCGGTTGCAGCGATCGAGAAAGCCGTTGGCGTCGCGGAAGACCAGGGCACCCTCTCGTGGCAATTACGCACAATCATGGAACTCGTGCGCCTGCGCGAGGACGAAGGCGGCGGGGTTGAGGAACGCAAGCAACTGCGTGCCGTCTACGAGCGTTTCACCGAAGGCTTCGATACGCCCGACCTGGTTGAGGCGCGCGCGCTGCTGCAGACCGTGGCCGCCTAGACGACGGCCACAGTCCGCAATTTGTTTCAGCGCGGTTTGATCGAAACCTTGATGATTTGATCGATTGGGGGATAGGTGAAACCGTCGTCCATCAGGTGAACCACACCGTTCTCGGTCTCGCCCTGATTAAAGTCTTGCTCATTGATTCCGGTGTCGGGGCCGAGGCCGGGCGCTTGGTTCACTTCCGTGCCCGCGTCCCAGTAAAGCACTTGATCCGTTACATCGCCGGAAATCGGGTTGCCGTCGGAGTCGAACAGGTCGATCCCCTCTGGCCCCGGCGCGTAGAAGCCATCGTTGGATTGTTCGAGCATGACGGCGAAGGAAAACTTATCGCCGGGGCTGGCTGTGAACTTCGCGCGAAACAGGCCGCCCGGGTAAATCGCCGGCTGACCATTGACTGGCCGCGCTTTAATCTCGCCGGAATCGATCAGATCGCTGCGGTTTGCGAGCGACTCCACCAGCTTGTTGATAGCGCCGTCCTCGGCGAGATCTTCGAGCCCGTCATCACCGGCCGGTTGACCAGGCGTGAATAGGGGGTTCGGCTGCGTGTGAACGGCAAACGCGCCCCACGACAAAAGCGGAGTCTGCTTGCTGCCGTCCTCCAGCGTCATGCTGTTCTCCTCGCCGGCATTCCAAATCCGTACAAGGAACTCCGTTTCGGCCGCCGCCGGCCAAGCTGACAGTGCCATTGCCGCGCCGATCGTCGCCGCGATCGCCGGTCGCGCATTCACCAGTGTCATGTACGCCTCCCGTTATCTGGTCGAGAATTGACCGAAAGGTAATGTGCCCGGCGCGGCTATTCCAGGGGCACGGCCGCCAAAAGCCACGCGAGAGTGGACGATTCGGTCTTGGTTCCAGCCCTCTCCAAGGGTAATGTTGCTCCGGTGTATGAGGATTATGCGAAGGATATGAATGGCATAATCGGGGGGATGGATGGGCTTGCCTGAAGTCGATCTAAAGGCCAAGTCCGCGTTGAATTCTGGGAATTAAGGGGCAAAAGACAATGAAACGCACCCCCAGCGTAACCACCGGCAAAAATCCCATGCTCCGGCAGATCGCTCTGCCGATAGCATTCGCCCTCGCATTAGGCCTCTGGGTGCCGGTCGGCGTTCAAGCGCAAGACGAACCCGCCGCCGGCGAAGAAGACTTGCTTGGTGGTGATGATCTTTTGGGCGGCGATGACCTGTTGGGTGGCGATGATCTGCTCGGCGGCGACGATTTGCTCGGCGGTGATTCGGGCGCCGATGACGGCGTACTGGGCGGCGCACCGACAGGGAATGAACGGACCGCCGGAGAAGATGCCGAAGAGGAAACCGATCTTTCTGCGTCGGCGTTGGCGCATGAGGCCTTGTTCGCGGAGAGCCGTTATCCCTCCGCCACCACTTGCAAAACGTGCCATCCGAAGCATTACAAAGAATGGGCCGTTTCCCAGCATGCCTACGCGCAACTGAGCCCGGTTTACATGGCCATGCAGCGCCTCACCTTTCAGCGCACCAGTGGCACGGTCGGCGACTTTTGCATTCGTTGTCACAACCAAGTCGGCATGAACATGGGCGAGCCGATCGCGCTCAATAACTTGGAGCGGCATCCGACATCGCGTGAAGGCATCACCTGCGTCGTATGCCATCGGGTGAACCAGAACTACGGCAAAATCAGCGGGCGCATGGCGCTCAACGAGGGACCGATCCTGTCACCGGTTTATGGCCCGACCGGCAATGACGAACTGCAGCGCGTTCTGGATAACCGTGACGTGTACCGGGTGGTCACCGAGCCGGACGCGCGCGGGCGTCAAATCCATACGGAAGCGCAAAAATTCTTTCAGATCACCACGCCGGCGTTCTGCGGCACGTGCCACGATGTGACGCTGCCGAACGGTTTCCGCTTCGAGGAAGCTTTCAGCGAGTACAAGACGTCCCCCGCGGCGGTCAATCCGGACGACGGCATGGTTGCGACCTGCCACGACTGCCACATGGGCACCGTTCAAGGCATTCCTTCGCCTTATGAGACGGGCCCGGCCGCAGAAGTCGGCGGCGTGCCCACCGAACCTAGAAAACTCACCAACCATTTCTTCGCTGGCCCGGATCACTCCATCATTCATCCCGGCATCTTCCCGCATAATGTCGAGGCAGCGCGTCTCGCGACGCTCGAAGAATGGTTAACGTTCGATCATGAAGCGGGTTGGGGCACCGACGCCTTCGAGGACAATGTGCCGGATGACTACGAATTCCCGCCGCGTTGGACCTCAATCGACGACCGTTACGATGCGCGCGAAATCCTCAATGACCAATTCGCACAGCTCGACTGGGCGCGCGAAAAGCGGCGCGAGGTTCTGTCCAACGGCTTCCAAATTGGCGACGTTGAGGTTGAGAAAGCGGACGCCGACGGCATCCGCTTGAAAGTCGAATTCAAGAACGGAACTTTCGGGCACAATGTACCGACCGGCTTCATTGCCGAGCGGCCGGTGTGGCTCAGAGTGACCGTATACGACAGCGACGATGTCGACATATTCCAGTCCGGCGACCTGGACCGGAACGGCGACTTGAGAGACTCTCATTCGCAACTTGTTCTGAGCGGCGATGTCGAACTCGACCCGCAATTGTTTAGCTTGCAATCGTTCTTCGTCGTTCGCATGAATCGCGGCGGCGAGCGCGAACAAGTGCTTGGCGTCAATTATTCCAACGATCCACTGCCGTTTACGCGGCCGTCGACGTCATCGAGCATCTTGACCGGCAGTCCACGTGGCGCCCGCATTCATCGTCGCGGTATCGAGCCGCTCGGCAGCCGTACGACCTATTACGAGATTCCAGGCGAAGAACTGTTGGTTTACGGACCGTACCGGGCGGAGATCGAGGTGATGGTCGGCATGGTTCCGATCAATCTCATTCACGCCATTCAAGATGTCGGTTTCGACTTCAATATGTCGCCACGCGAAGTCGGCGACGGCATTGTCGATGGGCACTTGGCGGTCAACAAGAAGGTCATCGAGTTTGAGGTGACGGAGTAAGCGCCCGCACAAGGCGTGACCTTTGGGGAGCAGGTAATGGAGGCCATCGGCGCGCGGGACAACCGCGCCCTCTCGAAATCGCTTATGCGACGATGCCAGGTGGTTGCGATAGGCACCGCCGGCATCGTCCTCGCGAACTCAATATCAGTGTCCGACACGGACGCGGCGGTCAGTATCTATGGCCGCGCGTTGTCCGACGAACCGGTTGAATATCTGCAGGATGAGGAAACGTTGGCACCGCAGGCGGCGCCCCTGGTCCTGTTCGGTGATCCATTCTTGGAACCCGGCAATCTCGACGCCGGCTTCGAAATACCGACCGGCGCTGTCTGGCAGCCGTCGCTATGGATCTTCGGCCAGGGACGTACCGTCCTACAGACCCAGGATACCGGGGACGCCGATCGTGTAAGCGAATGGGCGAATACGCTGGACCTTTTCGCCAATCTGCAACTTACCGGTACCGAACGCATCTTGCTCGGGATCAACCCGCTCCGGCGCGGCACGCGCTTTACCGGTTACCGGTTCGAACCGGATGAGGACCGGGGCGGCTTTAGTCGTTTCGGCGCAAATATAACAACGCTGTTTTTCGAAGGCGATTTTGGCGAACTATTTCCGGCGCTCGACGAGGCCGACGCGCTGGCCCTCGACTACGGTTTCTCGATCGGCCGCCAGTCCCTTTCCTTCCAACAGGACATTCTGATCAACGACACGGTCGACGGGATTGGTATCGTACGCAATTCGCTGGTGATGCCCGGCGGCTCAAACGCGCGCATCACCGGCTTCTACGGATGGAACGAAATCAGCCGAGCGAACAGCGAACACGATCAAAATGCGCAGTTGTTCGGGCTTTTCACGCAAGCCGATCTTTATATGAGCACCGTGGCGATCGACGCGGTTTATGTCGGCTCCGACAACAGCGGCGCGGACGGCCTCTATTTCGGCGCCAGCTCGGTACAGCGCTTCGGGCTCATCACCTCGTCCTTCCGCTTCCTGATGTCGCAAGCGATGAACAGCAACGGGACCGACGAGGTCGACGACGGCTACATGCTGTACGCGGACCTGTCGACCACGCCGCTCGGCACCGACGACATTATCTACATTACCGGTTTCGCGGCGCTTGGCGAATTTACGCAAGCCGCGCGCGATCCCACTGTCGGCGGCCCATTGACCCGGGCAGGAATCATATTTGCGTCGCCGCAATTGGGTAGCTATCGCGGACCGCTCAGCGCGCGGGCGAACGACGTGATCGGCTTCGCTGCCGGACGGCAGTGGTTTCTCACCGCCAACAACCGCGAGCAATTTGTTCTCGAATTTGGCGGCCGCAAAGATATAGGCGGCACCGATTCCGACGCCCTCGCCGTGTCGGGTCGATATCAGATCCAGATTCACAATCAGGCATATTGGCAATTCGACCTGTACGGGTCCTATAAGGAAACCGAAGGCGCGGGATATGGCGCGCGCTCCGAAATCGTCGTTCGGTTCTGAGCCTTGCCCGCCTCCTGGCTAAGCCAAATTCGACCTCGCGGTCGCGTTTCGCGTAAAGGCGCGGCATGATTCTGCTCGCGCAAACCGTCGGCGGACTGTTGGTGATATTGGTCGCCGCGCAGGCGGTGGTCATGGCGGTCGGCGCGGCGCGTCGTATGGCGCATGAACAAGAACGCCGCCGCTTGTCGATCGACCTTCTGACACAGAAGGTCGAAACTGCCATGGCCCAGCGCGCGGCCGCCCACGAAATGGCGAGCCTGACTTGGACCGGGTATCGCAAGTTCGAAGTTTCCCAGAAAGAAGTCGAGGCGGACGGCGTAGCGTCGTTCTATCTGGTGCCGCACAATCAACGACCGCTGCCGCCGTTCAAGCCAGGCCAGTACCTCACTTTCCGGTTCGACATTCCCGGCCGCGCCAAGCCGCTGATCCGCTGTTATTCCGTATCGGACGCGCCGCACGCGGAGCACTATCGCATCACGGTGAAGCGAATCCCGGCCCCGCCCGACGCACCCGATGCCCCGTCCGGGCTCGGTTCAAGCTACCTTCACGACATGGTCGCGCCGGGCCACTTGGTCGATGTCATGGCGCCGACAGGGCACTTCTTCCTCGACAACACCACAGACCGACCCGCCGTCATGATCGCTGGCGGCATTGGCCTCACGCCGCTCTTGTCCATGGTCAACGCCACAATCCAAGAAGCCCGCGGCCGAGAAATCCATATGTACTACGGTGTCCGGCACCAGAGCGAAGAGGTCATGGCCGACCATCTGCGCGCATTGGACCAAGAGCACCAGAATTTCCGCCTGACCATCGCGCATAGCGATCCGCCCGAGACCGAAAAGCAAGGGACCGACTACCATCACCACGGCCGGGTTACGGTCGACCTTCTGCGCGAAACGCTGCCATCGAACAATTTCGATTTCTACATTTGCGGGCCTTCGGCGATGATGAGCCAAATCATTGCCGATTTGCGCGAATGGGACGTGCCGGAGGAGCGCGTCCATTTCGAAGCCTTCGGCGCCGCGAGTGTGCAACAAGTGGTTGCAGGCGCGGACGGCGCCGCGTCGGAAGGCCCCAAGGAGCTTTCCGTGGTCTTCGAGCGATCGAAGAAATCGCTCACTTGGACCCCACAAATCGGCACGATTCTCGACTTGGCGGAACGCAACAATGTGGCCATCGATTACGGCTGCCGCGCCGGCAATTGCGGCACCTGCATCACTGCGGTCCGAAGTGGCGAGGTGACGTATCTGAGCGAACCGGGCGCTGAGGTGGAGAGTGGCACGTGCCTCACCTGTATCGCGATTCCCAAGGCGACCCTGGTGTTGGACGCTTGATCGCGGGACCGTTTGCCTGTTTGGGAGCTGTGCTATGCTCTGGCTGGATTTGGAGGCCTGCCGGTCCGGGCGGAGTCAGAACTCGGACGGCGACATAATAAAACCCGCATAGGAGAACGGGATCATGGCGAATTGCTTTGGTTCGACCTCAGTGAAAATTCACGCAATCGGATTAGGGGTACTGTTTTTGGCTGGATTGTCGGCCCATCCCGGATTCGCCGCGCCGGACGCGGCCAATACCATCGGTCCTGACGAATGCGGCGAATGCCATAAAGCCGAAGTGGAGGTTTGGCGCGGAACGCACCATTACTCAACCTTCCAGGAACTCCCGCGGAAGGACAAGGCGCGCGAGATTGCGGACAATATGGGCATCCGCAGGATTAAGAATGAGAGCCTGTGTTTGCAGTGCCATTTCACGCAGATGATCGACGACAGCGGTGAGCCGGACGCGGTCGCCGGCATTTCGTGCGAATCATGCCACAGCGCCGGCAAGGAATGGAACGATCTGCATAGCGACTATGGCGGCAAAGAGGTCACGCGGGAAACCGAAGATCCGGCACATCGCGAACAACGCATTGCGGCGTCGCGCCAGGCCGGCATGATTCAGCCGTCGATGATTTACGATTGGGCGAACAACTGCTTCTCGTGCCACACGGTCCCAGAAGAGGAGCTCGTGAACGAAGGCGGTCACCCGCCGGGCAGCAAGTTCGAGCTGGTGTCGTGGTCCCAAGGCGAAGTGCGCCACAATGTCTGGTACAACGACGGCCAAGGAAATCCTGAAGCGACCGCCGAGCAGAAGCGCATTATGGCCGTGGTTGGCCAAATGCTGGATCTTGAGCACGCGCTGCGCGGGGTCGCCAAGGCGACGGTCCGCGGCGACTATGCGGTCGCGATGGCAGGACGAGCGAAGGCCGCCGCGCAAAACATCCAGAAGATCTCCGATTCCGCGTCCACACCGGAAATTGCCGCGGTACTCGAAGTCGCGGGCGGCGTGAAATTGTCGCTCGGCAATGCGGATGCGCTCAACGCGGCGGCCGACGAAGTCGCGTCGCAAGCGCGCGCCTTTGTCGCCAACAATGACGGCAGTGGGCTCGGCGGGGTCGATAGCATGATCCCCGGCACCGACCGCTTTAAGGGCACGCCGGCCCGCTAGGCGGCGGTCCGGAGCGGTCTATGGCGCGGCAGACGGTCGAGCTCCAAAGACCGGAACGGTGGGATAATCCGTTCAGTCCGGACCTAACGCCAGAGGATATCGAGCGCGCGCTCGGCATACCGCCGCTGAGCGAGATCGATCCGGAAACCTTTCCGGCGACCGCGTCGCTGCGCGACATTATCCGCAACGACACGCGGATCCGGCGTTTCGAGCCTGGCGACATCGTGGTGCGCGAGGCGGACTACGGCAATTCGGCCTTCGTCATCCTCGAGGGGACGGTGCGCGTTATCTTGCGCCCGCGCCTGCCCGCCGAGATGCTCGGCCGCAAAGCGGAGCGGCGGCGCAGCGTCTGGCAAGCCGTACGCCAGCTTTGGTCCAACGACACCTTGCCCGAGGTGCGTGATGTCAGTCGCTACCGCGGCGACTCGCAGGTCCGCCTGACGCTCGCCGATGGCGACGAGTTTCGGCTGTCGTTGCGTGATCCGGAAAGCGTCGTCGAAGACCATTTCACCGTGCCGATGAAAGAAGGCGAGATGTTCGGCGAAATCGCCGCCGTTTCGCGCAGCCCACGCACCGCGACGATTTTCTCCGAGACGCCGTCTCTTTTGCTCGAGATCCGTTGGCAAGGGTTGCGCGATATTCGCCGGCGCGACGCCAAATTCCGCGACAAAGTCGATCAGCTTTACCGCGCCCATAGTCTGGAGGTGCAATTCCGCGAGGCCCCCTTGTTCGGCAAATTGGGGCCGGATCAGATCGCCGAAGTGTCGCGCGCCACGCAGTTCGCGAGTTACGGCGATTTCGATTGGCACACAACCTACAAGGCGCTGGCCGGCAAGCAAGGCAGCGAACGCCTGGAAGACGAGCCGATCATCGTCACCGAGGATCAGTTGGCCGATGCCCTGATCATGGTGCGGTCGGGCTTCGCACGCGTCAGCCAGCGTGTCGACCATGGCCACCGAACGGTGAGTTACCTCGGACCGGGCGATCTGTTTGGCCTGGGCGAAATCGTCCACAATTGGAAACACGACAATAAGGTCACCTACCAGCACACCCTGCGCGCGACGGGCAGTGTGGACGTGCTTCGTGTGCCCGCTTCTGTGATCGTCGAACATGTCCTGCCGGGCCTGCCCGCCGATCGGCTGCCGCCGCCGATCACGCCGCGAACCGGCTCCCGTTCGGCTTGGCGGCCCGACGATATCGCCGGTAAAATCGAACCGGGCATGTTGGAGTTCTTGGTCGACAACCGGTTCATCAACGGCACCGCCTCGATGGTGATCGACACCGATCGCTGCACGCGATGCGACGAATGTGTCAAAGCCTGCGCCGCGAGCCATAACAATAATCCGCGGTTCGTCCGTCACGGCCAGAAATACGGCCACTTCATGATCGCCAATGCCTGCATGCACTGCGTCGACCCGGTGTGCATGATCGGCTGCCCGACGGGCGCCATTCACCGCAATGTCGAAGCCGGGCAGGTCGTGATCAATGACGACACTTGCATCGGCTGCGGCTCCTGCGCCAGTGCATGCCCGTACAGCAACATTCGGCTGGTCGGCATCCGTGACGAAGCAGGCGGCTTTATCCTGGACGATCAAACAAATGCGCCGCTCGAAAAAGCCACCAAATGCGACCTGTGCGCGGATCAAATTGGCGGCCCGGCGTGCCAGCGCGCCTGCCCGAATGATGCGCTGATCCGAATCAATCTGCGTGACTTGGACCGACTGGCGGAATGGGTGAACCGGTAAAGAGTTTCACTCTACGGCTGCGGCGGAATCTGCTCGCCACGGGTTTGCTGGCGGCGCTGGCAATCCTCGGATACGCCGCGCTTTCCGCCACGCTGGCCCACGAGAATTTCGTCACCGGCTGGATCTTGGCCAGCATTATCGCATTGCTGGCGGCGTACAATTTGCGGCGCAATTTGCCTTTCTTGCCGCTTGGCTCGTCATCCGGCTGGTTGCAGCTTCACATCTATCTCGGCTTCCTCGGCGTGTTGTTTTTTGTGCTGCATGTCGGCATCGAAGTCCCGACCGGCCCGATGGAAATCGGGTTGGCGACGGTCTATGGTTTGGTCGCCGGCAGCGGCATTCTCGGCTTTATCATGGCCCGCACGGTGCCCGAGCGCCTGTCGCGGCGCGGCGAGGAAGTCCTGTTCGATCGCATCCCCAAATTTCGCCGTCAATTGATGGATCGCGCCGAATCCCTGGCGCTGCGCGCGGTTGAGGAGACCGGATCAACGACCATCGCCGACTACTACACGGACCGTCTCCGTCCCTTTTTTGATGGCCCGCGCAATTATCTGGGGCATGTCTTGGAGATCAGTCGCAGCCGGCACCAGCTTCTCGACGAAATGCGCGACCTCGAGCGCTATCTGAATGATAATGAAACGGCGATTCTGCGTGAGATCGCCGAGCTAACGCGCGCCAAGGACGATTTGGATTATCACTACGCACTCCAATCCATGATGAAACGCTGGCAGTTCGTCCACGTGCCCCTCAGCTTCGCGCTGCTGATACTTGTCTTACTACACATCGTAGTCGTTTACGCATTCGCCTGACCGAAATCGTGCTGAAGCCACTGCAAAATTTTGGGTTCCGCGAAAGCCCATACGAACGCCCAAATCAACGATGGCAGTGCGGCCATTTGGCGGAAGGCTATGAATGCACGATCGGTCCGGACGGCCGGGGCCAGTGCCAGGCGACCGCGGAATGCATCCCAAACAAGCGCGGCGACCGATGGCATTGCGCGCGGGCGCAACAATATGGCGGCCGCTGTTCCGAAGGACCGGGTCCGGAGGGCGGGTGCGGACGGCCGATCGAGCGATGCCAACCGGTCCTGAGCACGGCCGCGAAACGGTCCTCTGCCGTACGTTGGGCGCTCGCGCTCGTGGTTGGCATTATTCTTATCGGCGCGGGTGGCGAATGGGGTCCACGCTTTGTCGTTCCCGGCGACCTGACGTTTCAACACGGCGATGTCGGTGAGTGCCAAGACTGCCATTCAGTCGAGGACCACGGCCCCATCGGCTGGTTGACCGCCGCCATGAAACCCGATTCTTCGCTCGTCGACAGCGAATTGTGTTTGGAGTGCCACTTGCTGGGTGACGCGGCGCTCACCGCGCACAGCCTGTCTCCGGCGACGCTGCGCGACGAGGATCCCGACAGTGCGCGCGCCGCACAGTCGTCACCCCGCCCGGTGCTTCTTACTTTGGCCAACCTCATCAGCCGGCCGCCCGCCGCTGAGGAGCCGGTCCCCTGCGGCGATTGCCACCGCGAGCACCAAGGGCGGCGTTTCGCGTTATCGGAAATGGGCAATCTACGCTGCCAAAGCTGCCACACCGCGCAATTTCACAGTTTTGCCGACGGCCATCCTGAGTTCGAGGATTTTCCTTATCGCCGCCGTACACCGATCGCGTTCGATCATGCGTCCCACATCGGCAAGCATTTCGGCGAGAACAAGGACATCGAACCGCCGACCAAATGCACCGATTGCCATATGCCGGACACGGCCGGTTTGGCGATGCTCGTCAAACCCTTCGAACAAGTGTGCGAGACCTGCCACCTGGACCAAATCCTCGGCGTCAGCCGGTCTGGTCCAAAGGGCTATCCGGTGATCAGTTTGCCTGGGTTTGACTTACAAACCCTGTACGAGCGCGGCCGCGAAATCGGCGAGTGGCCGCGTGACGCGGATGGCCGCATGCCGCCGACCACGAGCTTGCTGTTATCGGTCGACCCGAGCCATGCGGACGATCTGTTCCTCCTGACCGGCCTCGATCTGATGGATCTGCGCGGTGCGACCGACGAGGAACTGGAAGCGGTCGAGCGGGTCATGTGGAGCATGAAGCAGCTCGTCTATGACCTGACGATGGGCGGGCACGAGGCGTTTCAATCACGCCTGTCGGCCGCCCTCGAGACCACCCTCGCCGATCGCGATACCGCCCATTTGATGGGCACCATGCCGGTCGACGCGTTGTCCATGTTGCAGCGCGAATGGCTCCCGCAACTCCCCGAGGAAATCGCAGCAAGGCGTGCCGGACGCCCGGTGCCGCCGCCCCTCTGGGCCGAACGCTACACAAGACCAGCAGTGCCAACGCCAGAGCCCCCGACGCCGGAATCATCTGATGACGGAGACATTCTGGGCGGAGACGGCCTCTTGGACGACGGCGGTTTGTTGGATGATGGCGCGCTGACCGACGATGGCGGTTTGTTGTCGGACGATGGCAGCCTTCTCTCCGACGATGGCGGTCCCCTAAGCGACGACGAAGGATTGTTGTCAGACGGCGGCGATCTCCTCACCGACGACGGCGGACGTTTGTCAGATGACCCGGATCTGTTCGCAGACGATGGCGGGCTTCTGGATGAGGACGGCGCATTGCTTTCGGACGATGGTGGGTTGCTCTCTGATGACGGCGGCCTGTTAACGGAGGACGGCGGCCTGTTGTCTGACGATGGCAGCGGCTTGTTAGCCGAAGATGACGGTCTGCTTTCGGACGACGGAGGATTGCTGTCGGATGATGCCGGCCTGTTGTCTGATGACGGCGGCGACCTAACGGACGAAGGCCCGGGGATTGTTGTTGAGGCCATCGAGCCACCGCTGCCGGAAGCCTCCCTGGCGTTGCTCGATGCCGAAAGTTGGATGCGGTCCGGCGGTTGGTACCGGCAGAATTTCACGTTGTACTATCGCCCGATTGGTCATGCCGACAATTTCTTGCGCGGCTGGATTGACCTGACCGCGGCGGTTGGTCCATCGCCCGGTGCGGGTCAGGCCTTGGAGATTTTTGCCGACTTGACCGGTCGCCGCGCGCCCGGAACCTGCGGCAAATGCCACAGCGTCGACAGCCGCGAAGACGACACACTGGCGATCAACTGGGGTCCGAAGATTCGCACCGGCGATTTCCAACGTTTTACCGAATATCGGCACGCGCCGCATTTCAGCCTCCTCGATGAAACAGGCTGCCTCACGTGCCACGAAATGGATTATGAAGCAGACTTCATGGCCAGTTTCGACGATGTCGACCCCTTCGTGTTCGAGAGCAATTTTCGACCAATGACCAAGGAAAAGTGCGCGGCATGCCACGTTGAATCGCTCGCCGGCGACGCGTGCATCGATTGCCACAATTATCACATCGGGCGCTTCCCGCCGCCGATGAACTTCGCGCCGTTAACGACGACGGCGTCAGGAGCGCCAACAACCGCCGCGGAGTGAAACGGGCCGCGCCTATTCGTTCTGCGCGGCCTCCAATTTCTGTATTTTTCGCTGAAGCTGATTAATCTGCCTTTGCAGCAGCATAATCTGTTTGGTCAGTCGAATATCCATTTCGGTCGAATTGTCGAGAACTTCGCGAATATCGAGTTGGCCATCCGGCGTCGCGCCCGGAATCTCCTCGTAGGACCCTCCCGTTTCCACCGGCATGGCCGAGCCGTTGGTGACCGCACAAAGCGCCAAAATCGACGCCAGCGCGACGGTCCGTAGCCGCAAACCTTCTCGCATTCTCATATTATTGAGCATTGAAATCGCCTCTCGCGGTTCAATTCCATGGGGCAAGTGTATCCTGCCGCCACGGCGGAACAAAGGCCGCTCACCCTTACGAGGACTCTTCCGTACCGTCCGGCGGCGCCTGCACCCGTGGCGGATAAATAAATCTTTGATAAAGATAGACGATTCCGAATGAAGACAAACCGAGCCCCAAGAATGAGGCGACCCGGTACAGCCCGGTCAAATTGGACATGTCGAAGAGGAAAAGCTTGAGGGCCGTCAGGGCCAGCAAGCCAAGCGCCGCCCAACGCAGCGCGGCGGAGTTTCGATAAATGCCAAGCGTGAAGAGGACCCCGGCATATACAAGCCAAGCTAATGAATAGGCATACCACTCAAAATCGCTTGTCGCGTTTGTTACATGATATTCGCCGTCCAAAAACCCACTGCCTAAAAGACTGCCGTGGAACGCGCGGCGTACCTCGAGGGACAGTTCGACAAAGAAGAGAACCAACACGATCGTTCCCGCCAAGGTCGCAATGAGTTTGAGCGGTTGATGTCCGGTCCCGGAAAAGCGCTGCGTCGCAGCCTGATGAAACAGCGCAGCAAGGATCGCCGGCACGCCGTACGCCAGCAAAAGCAGGTTGAACAACGGCATGGTCCCGACGGGAATGGCATCAAACAACGGATTTTCAAGAAGCACTTGCAGAGCAAGGACCTGGAATGCCGCAAGCCCGGCCAAGATGCGCCAAGCCCAATGTTGAACGACGCGCGGTTCTTCGCCTTGCCGTCGGAACAAGGCGTAGGCGATGGCCAGCCAAGCGATTGACTGCAGCGACATTTCGAGCAGCGAGTAGCTCGCGTCACCGACATCGCCCGCGATCACGTGGCGGATTTGGAATGTGACCAGCAAAGTCGCGAACGCAATGGCACCGGCTTCGAGCAATTGCACGAGCCCATCATCCGCGGTGGCGCGGAACCGGCGCGCCGCCCAATAAAAAGCGACCATCGGGATGCCATAGCCGTAGATCATCCAGCCGAGACCCGGCACCAGGCCCGGATCGTAGTCGAGCACTCTGTAATTAAACGCCAATCGCACCAGGACGATGGCCGCCACGGCCCAAGCCACTTTCCGCATGGGCGGCAGCCCAAGCCGATCGTGGATCACGACGAGTACGGGCAATTGCAGGGCCAGCGCCACGGTCAACCAGGCCTGCTCCAACGCCATGACGAAGGCCAAACCAAGCGCCGCGGAAGCACCGAACGCATAGGCGCCGATCGCGCCGATCTTGCTCGGGTCATTCCGATATCGGACCACCCGCTCCGCCATCAAAATTTGCACCGCGGCCACCAAGAGACCAACGACAGCCCAGCGCAAGTCGACCTGCATCGCTTGCATGCGCCAAAACGCAATGGCAAGCAGCGCAATGGGCGCCGCCGCCGAAATCGATGCCCAGAGCCACGGCCGGCGCGCACCCCACAAGGCGACAAATCCGCCCGCCGCAAACAGGCCCGCGAACACCAGACTGACAACGGCATACGGCGTGAGCGTCGGCGGTACGATACCGCCACGCCCGAGGTCATAGCGCCACCCGGACACGCCGAGCGTACGGCCTGCCGCGTCGCTGACCTGCGGCAAATGCCAAAGCGCGAACAGCGCAACCGTCACCAGCAACCCGACGATAGCAAGGCCGTCAAAGCGGGGATCGCGACGGCCGGCGAACATGTAGAGAAGTATGATTGCGCCCAAAGCGATGAGTGACGCCGCTTCGTAGCCGTCAACGCGGACCAGGGTGAAGGTCAATACACCGACCGCAGCGCCGGCCGCCCAAGCCACTTGATCGGGGACGCTGAGTCCACGCCAGCCGAAACCAACATCGCCATCGCGCTCGGGCATACCGACATCCCGGCGGACGAACAAAAACAGACAGACGGTCAGCAGTTGGTATATGGCGAGGATCGGTGCATCCGCCGGCTCCCACGCCGCCGTGTACCAAAGCAGCGGCCACAGGATCGCGCCCGCCAATGTCAGCCAGGCAATGCGCCACCAGGCCCGGTAGCGCACGATCCACTGAGCGGCGCCCGTCAAAGCGAGCAGGTACGGGAACAAAGCAACCGCATTCTGGTCGCCCGTGGACACCAGTATGGGAACCAAGAATCCGCCGAGGATGCCAAGCACCGCAATAAACGGCCCGTGCAACAGCGCTAGACCGAACGCAAGCACCGACACGCCGGCAAGCAGCACAAAAGCGACCAGCGGCGCCAACAGCTCGTAAAGGCCGTAGGCGGCGTAAATGCTCGCGTACATCACCGCCACGCCCGCCCCCGCGAGCGCGGGCGGCAGATAGTTTGGTTCGATGGCGGCGATCGCGCGTTGCAAGGGTTGCCGGCGCAGCCATTCGCCCGAGACCATCAAAACGAGACCGCCGATGACGCCCAGCGTGCAGCGCACCCACGGTTTGAGCCAGCCCTGATCGATCGAATATTTGACCAGATAGACACCGGCGAGCACCAAGGTGACCGCGCCAAACCAGACGAGCCATCGCGACGTCAGATTGCGTTCGAAATCTCCGGAACGCGCGTGCGTCGAAACCGCCGCGGCTGCCGCAGGCGGTGGCGAAGATGGGGGCGGCGGCGGCGGAGGTGGCGGCGGCGGTGAAACCGTCTCGGCAATCTCAGGCGGCTCTGGCGGTGCTTCCGGCAGCTCTTCTCTGATCGCCGGTGTCTCCGTCGGGGTATCGCGCGGCGGTTCCGGGATGCCAGTTGCCGAGTCGCGCGCCAAGCGATCGATATCAAGCGCCAGTTCACGTATTTGATCGCGCATCCGAGATGTGCGGACGAGTGCGACGATCCCCAAAATCGGCCCGGCAAGCAGCGCGCCGACTAATACAAGACCGATCAAGAAAATTCCGAATTCGTCCACTCTAGCCCCGTTGCTCTATGCGTCGATTAGCCGGGCAACTCTCAGAACGGAGTACGTGATCTCTTATTTGCGCGCGGGTGCTGCGCCTGAAAATGGGTACTGGCCTACCGCGCCGCAGCCTACCAGATATCCGATCGCGCGGCTTCGCTGTCCCGTGGCGCCGCCCTCAAGTCCTTCAGGTCAAACGGGTCGGTGAAGATGTCGGCAAGCGACGCTCCGGCGAGATAAGCGGACTTTTTCGCGGCATGAACCATCGGCGGATACCCGCAAAGATGGACGCGCCAACCGTCGAGGCTCGCGTGATCGTCAAGCGCCAGCAAGTCCGCGCGCCCGACCCTACAGTCGTGTTCCGCCGAATCGCCCGAGATGCACGGCGTGTAGGTGAAGGTGTCGTGCGCCGCGGCCAACTTCCGCAACGCGTCACGGAGATAGAGTCCGTTCGGCGCGCGACTGCCGTGGTAGAGCGCGATTTTGCCTCTGTGGCCGGACGCGAGTGCGTCGCGCACGATGCCATAGAGCGGCGCAAGACCAGTTCCGGTACCGATCAGCAACATGTCCTGTTCCGGCCGGCCCGGCAAATAATAGGAACTCCCGAGCGCGCCTTGGATGTCGACTTCGTCGCCGACCGCAAGCGTATCGAAGATCCAGCTGCTCATAGCGCCGCCGGACAAGCGCCGGACGTGAATCTCGAGATGCTCATCAAGCGACGGCACGCTGGCCAAGGAGTAGCTACGGCTCAAGCCGTCGGCACGTTGCAGATTGATAAACTGTCCGGCGTGATAATAAAGGTCGTTGGCCGGTCTGATGCGAACGCGACAGACTTCGGGCGCAAGCGCCTCTTTGCTTTGGATACGCGCGCGCCCATAGATCGTCGCCCGGTTCGGCAAGGCGACAGTCAGATCGCGATCCGCCGGACATTGGCAGGCCAGGAACATGCCCTGCTCGCGCTCGGTCGGCTTGAGCGCTTCGCTCGCGAAATCCGGCACCTCGCCGGATCGCGCGACTAACATGCACGTCAGGCACGTGCCCTTGCGACAGGAATACGGCACGTCCGCGCCATGCCGCAGCAAGGTTTCAAGCACGCTTTCGCCAGCGCCGCTTTGGTGGACGGCGCCCGCGAAGGCAATCGTACTCAAAAGGAAATGTCTCGCGTTAGCGATTCAGGACTTCGTCGCGCGTGCCGGCCGCCGTTTCCATGATGACGCCGGCGCTTTCCGCATCCACACCGAGTTCGTCCAAAGTGGCCTGGAGATGCCCGGCGACCGCGTCAAAGTGCGCATCGTTCAAACCCTTGGCGACCAACGGTGCATGTGCGCTCCGCAGATCCTTGCCGGTATAGTCATCCGTGCCGCCGAAGACCATGGTGAGGAACGCCTTCTGTTTGGCGCGCTGTTCTTCCATGTCCGTCCCATCGAAGAAATGGCTAATGGTCGGGTCCGCCAACACCTTACGGTAGAAGACATCAACGGCCGCTTCGATCGCGGCTTGGCCGCCAATACGGTCAAAGATCGTCTCGGTTGTAGTGCTCATTTTGCCCTCCTCACCACGCGCTGCCCCATGCGTTTGCGCTTCAGAGTCGAAGTGGATCGGTTGCCCAAATTGGCAATAGCGGACCTTATCCTAACGCCAATCGGGCGCGCACGTCAGGGGCAACTGAAACAACCGTTTTCAAGAAACGCGAGGACACCCTCAATTGACTGTTCGTTGGTGTGGACAAAGGAGTGAAGACTATCCACGACCATGAAGTCGAGGGCGCCCTCCAGACGCGTTTCCGCCACCGCGACCGTGCCGTCGTCATCGCCGTCGAGCAAACGATTGTATCCCTCGCCGTCGCCGCGCCCGCCGGCGATGATCCCAAACGGCGCGTCGAGCCCGGGTAATTCGGCCGCCGCTTCGTAGGTAAGTTCCTGGCCAGCGTCGCCGGTCAACCACTGGTAGGGCGGAAAATCCGCCAACAGGTTGGCCACCGCGGAGCCTTTGCTCGGCGGCGCGATCAGGACGATGCGATGGAGCGCAACACGTTCGCGCCAGGCGGGCTGCGCCGCCAGCGCCACGCGCAGGACGATGCTGCCCAGACTGTGCGTCACGAAAGACACCCGGTCTGTCGCTTCCAGCCGGTCAAGGAGCAGATTGAGGCGATCGGCGCTCGCGCGAACACTTTCCTGCATGCTCGGGTAATTCAGCCCCGTGGCCTCATACCCCGCCTCCAAAAGCCGTTCCGGCATGTCGCCAAAGGAATCTTTTGAGCGAAACAAGCCGTGCAACATCAACACCAAATGGCGACCGTTTGGCTCGATGTGCTCCGCGTCTCGGATCTCGTTGAAGGCCGTGAGGCATTGCTCATCCGAACCCCAAGCGCGGCGCACATCGTCAGGGTCGAGCAACCGCGAATGACCGGTGATCAAATTCTCCTGAATCCGCCAGCCCGCGAACAGAAACGTATCGCCCCACAATTGCTTACCGCCCATCGTCGGCAAATCGATGTTCGGGTAGCCATTATGCTCATCCGCGTGGCTGCGCGCCGGCGACATCAGCATCGCCGCCCCCAATGCCAACAGGCCGAGCCGCCTCATAACGTGTCTCTCCTTATGGCGTTGTTCCAATTGCATTCAGCCTATGTGGCGACCAATCGAGGTGACGTCCAGGGGACCCGCATTCCGAATGTGTTGGCCGTACATTTTACCAGGGACTCATGACCGTCGTGTCGCCACGAGTCCGTTTCCAATCTGATTCTGACCCATGATAGTGTTTTCGCTGTCGGAACAAGCCTTGTCGGTGCGTTCCGACAACACACTCGTGTCTTCGCTGCTGGACCGAAAACACGTTCGATCCTGGGAGGAAGATGTGAAACCAAAGAGGATACTGATGAAAACTAGACACATTTGCATATTGGTCGCAGCGGCGTTCGGGAGCGCCGTGGCGTTCAGTGCTCAGGCGGGCAACAACCCGGTTGAGGAGAATTGGTGGCCAAGCGAGTTCGGACCGGACGACGAAGCCGGCGCCACCAATTACATCACGCCCGAGAAACGCATGGCAGCGGCACAATTGGTCAAGACCGGCCGGGTTGCGACCTTGGGTATGCCGTATCACAACACGACGCCGTTGTTCCCGGGTCGCGTTCTGTCGCTCACCATCCCAAGCGGTGGTGGCCCGACCCACGACCTGGCGTGGTCCGGTGATAGCTACCGTCAGACCTTCATGGACGAGATCATGACCGCCAATATCGGCCAGGTCGGTACCCAGTTCGATTCCTTGGCGCACCCGATGATCAAGATTGAAGATCAGGAAGGCTGGGAAGACGGCAACTATCTCTACAACGGTGTTCGTCTCGAAGACGTCGCGAATCCGTATGGCTTGAAGAAGAACGGCACCGAGAACGTCGGGTCTTTCTTCACCCGTGGCATTCTGATCGACATGGTCGCGCTCAAGGGCGAAAACCTGCCGATCGGCTATCCGATCACCATGGATGATTATCGCGCGGCGCTCGAAGCCCAGGGCATCGAAGACGCGATGCAGGGCGACGTGGTCCTGTTCCGCACGGGTTGGAACGACATTTGGCGCAACAACCACAATCTTCCGGCATCGGAAGCAATCGCCAATAACAATGCGTTCAATTCCGGCGGCCCCGGCATTTCGCCGGAGGTGTGCGATCACTTGGCCGAACGCAAGATCTCCATGCTCGGCGCGGACAATTGGGGCATCGAGCCCTATGACTTCATCGGTCAAGGGGACTGGCCGACGCCATTCGCCGAGGTCGCTGATTGGGCCTATTGCCACATGAATCTCAGCGTTCGTCGCGGCATCTACCTGTTCGAAAATCTCGATCTGAAGCAAGTCGGCGAAGATCAGGCGTATGAGTTCCTGTTCTCGTGGGCGCCGCTCAAACTGGTCGGTGCCACCGGTTCGCCGGGTAACCCGATCGCGGCATACTAATTGACCTTGGTCCTCTTTGCGCCGCGCGCGCGGAGAGGAAGAATTTGGGGGCGAGGATTTCTCGCCCCCTTTTTTTGCGCGCGCGAAGAAATCGAATGTGCGACGCCTCTAGACGCCGCATTGGAAAAAGTGTTGGATTCTAACTTATAGGACTGCGTGACCTCGAGAGATTCAAGGTGCCACCCAATGGCGTAGCTTTGCGACCCGCCGGCAACGCTCTCTTTTTCTGATTGATAACCCGTGCGCGCCCGCGCGACCTCGTTGCGTGCACTTCCCGCTACGGCGCGACGATGCAAGGTGGCAGCTATGGAATTGAATCTGACGACCGATCGATTATTGCTCCGGCCCTTAGATCTCAGCGATTTGGACATGGAGTTGGAGCTGCTGACGGATCACATGGTGACGCGTTATGTCTGCGAAGACGTAACAGCCGATCAAGTCAGGCAGTGGATGCCGATTTTGGTCACACGATGCGCCGGAGGGTGCATTGGCATGTGGTGCGTCATAGATCGTGCAACAGACGAAAAACTCGGTCATGCGTTGTTGCTGCCGATACCGATTGAGACGACAGAAACCGATTGGAGCTTAGTGACCGGCGATGCGATCCCGGCCGGCGAGATTGAAATTGGCTACCTCTTTAAGCAATCGGCATGGGGAAAAGGCTATGCCACCGAGGCCTGCACGCGTCTTCTGCGGTTTGGTTTTGAAGACACGCCGCTCGAAGAAATCGTCGCGGTTACCGACCCAAGGAACGTGGCATCGCAAAATGTCCTGCTGAAATCTGGCATGATCGATGAAGGTCTTCGCCATGCCTACGCCAGCCAGTGCCCGGGCTTTCGGCTGACCCGGCAGCAATGGGTGGAAGCGAACCGTTCACCCGGTTAGGCGCGGCGGCGGATCAAGACCTTCTAGAAAAATACGTAAGAGCGCACCACCACGTTGCGCCGGCAGCCGGCGTCGGCGGGGGCGGTCGGGTCGGTGCAGGCCGAGTGGGATGAGTAGCGCGACACCGAGCCGTCCTTGACCGAGTCGTAGCATTTGAGCATCGACACTTCGTTCGGCTTCTGCTGCGGGAACCAATACCACTCATGGTCCGCGCGGTAGGTAAAGCGCGTGGTCTCACCGACCCGGTCGTCGTAGATCCGGTAATTGTTGATATAGGGCTGGTCCGCGAACGACGGCCAGGCGCACAGCACGAACGGATTTTGTTCGACCGTCACCATCGGCTTCGCGAGATTGATCGACATGAAGCGACGCGACATTTTCTCGTCCGCCTCGGCCTCGGTGTAATGCTGGGTGCGGCCGAAATTGCGCAGGTTTTGTGTGAGCAATTCGCGGCACCGGACGCGGCCGCTATTGTCGTTCAAATCGTTGTGCACGAGATTGGCGTAACGCCGGTTGACGCCGGGATCCTTGTTGTCCTGATCCTCGACGACCGGACCGTTATAGCTCTCGTCGAACACGTCGTGGTTATAGACCAGTGCGTCGGTCGCACCGGGGAAGAAGTCGAGAAGCAGCTTCTCGATCTCCGGATAGAACACCCGCTCGACCTCATGGGCGTCGTAGAAGTTTTCGCACTGCGAGTCCATGTGCGCCAGCGACACGCCGAGCTTGTCCATGCAGTCCGGGCTGGTCGGCTTGAGACCCGGGTAATACTCCTCGATCCGGCGGGCGTCGCGCAGCACTTGCGGGAAATAGAGGTACCGCCGCACCATATCGTCTTCTTCTTGGCGGAACAGCTTGGCGTCGGCCTCGCGCGACGGGTCGCGCCAGAGCGCATTCGACGGCACGATGGTATAGGTCGGCAGCTCGCTGACGGTATAGCGCAGCGGCAGCGCCACGCCGCCTTCCGGCGCTTCGATCTTATTCGCGCGGATATAGTCCACACATTCGTTATAGGTGCGGAATCCCAGACCCCATTTAGTCTCGATCGGGCCGGGCGGTGCGTTCTCGATCAAATCGATGATTTCTTGGCCTTCGCCGCTCGCGATCTGCTTAAGCGCGGCTTCGATCGCGGCCGCGGTGCCGGCATCGCCATCCCGGTCGTAGGCCATGTAAGAGATTCCGTCATTGGCGGCGATCGGCGCGCCTTGACCCTCGGTCAGCTCAAACTGAGGCACATAGGCGCCCACACTGGTTTTTGGCTCTGCGGCAACGGACGGATCGAGGATTTCGGGCCGATTCATGACGTACTCCTAGTGAAACGCGCTATCATCGTGGCATAGGGCGCTTTGGCTTCCAAGGCCTTGCTTTTGCTAGCTCCTATGAACCAAGCGGGACCCTAAAGGCCGTTCGCACGGCTTCTCCGGCCGGCTAAATTCTGTTTCAGTTGGGTAACCACACGCCTACGCGCAAGGCTAGCGCCTGAACCAATGGGAGAGGACGTTATGAGCCGGATATTCGGCGGTATTCGACAGAACGGATATGTGGTTCACGATATCGAGGCCGCGATGCGCCATTGGACCGAGGTGATGGGGATCGGGCCTTGGTTCTATGTGGAACGCGCGCCAATCCGCAACTTTCGCTATCACGGAGAGGCCTCGGACATCGATCTGTCGATCGCGCTCGCCAATTCAGGGCCGCTTCAAATCGAACTGATCCAACAACGCAATGATGCGCCATCCATGTACCGCGATTTTCTGAAGGCGGGTCTCGAAGGGCTGCAGCATGTCGCCTATTGGACCGACGAATTCGAAACGGTGAGGACGCGTGCCCTGGACCACGGTTTCACCGTCGGACACGAAGGCGAGAACGGTGACTATGGTCCATTCGTCTATTTCGACAGCGCCGGACACCCGGGCACGGTGATCGAACTCTCCGATGTCGGCGGTCCCAAGAAGCGCCTGTTTCAACATATCGCCGACGCATCGAAGGACTGGGGCGGCGCCGATCCCATCCGCGACTTTCCGAAGGTCACTTAGCCGTCGACATCACGCTTCCGCTCAACGGATCGGTGTCCCGGACGTCAGGAATCCAAACCGCATTTCCGCAAACCCTCCACGTAGGTTTCCATGCAAGCCGGATCTGAAATGAGGTGGTGTTTCCGGACGAACGTAATCGAAAAATCTGGAATATGACGTCGTACTTCTTCGAGGATGGCGGGGACCTCATCAAGCCGGCCGAGGTAACCCAACGTGACAAGTAAATTCGCCTGCCGCGACCACTGGAAATTGGGCTGACGAATTGCTTTTCGGGCCCACATTTCGGCCTGCTCGTAGTCGCCCTGGAACAGGTAGGCATCCGAGAGCCGGACAAGAAACGAGCCGATATGGGTGTCATAGGGGCTGAGGCGGATCGCCTTTTCGAGATGTGGAATGGCTTCCGCGGGACGGCCGCCAAAACTGTGCGCCGCGCCGAGTCCGTAATGCGCCCAGGAGAGGCTTGGGTTGAGAGCGAGCGCGGCCTCAAGCTCTGGAATGGCTTCCTGCTGTTCACGGCGAACAATGTGCGCCTTGCCGAGCGAACACAGCGCCGCGGGATCATGCGGATCCACTTCCACGGCCTTGCGCGCGCATTCCAATGCGTTCGCGCGGGCTGCGTTCACATCGTCGTCAAGCCCCATGGCGACATCGTAAAAATAGGCATCGACCAACGCCGCATAGGCGGCCGTGAAATCCGGCGCCGCCTCGATCGCGCGGCGCAGCAACGATTTCGCTTCGCCATGGCTTTCGCGCGTGCGTCGATAAAGGGCGGCGAGCCCGCGCTGGTAAAGTTCCCACGCCGTCACGCTGCCCGGTCGGTTGGTGGCCGCTTTTTGTCGCTCCGCCTTGCCGAGGGCCGGCTCTAGGGCGGCGACGATGGTTTCGGTCAGTTCATCCTGAAGATCGAATATGTCCTCAAGATTCCGGTCATAGCGTTGCGCCCAAACCGGTTGAGCGGTGGCACAATCAGTTAGCTGCGCATTGACCCGCACACGTTCGCGCGCATGTCGGATACTGCCCTCAACCACATAACCAACATCCAGGTCTTTGGCCAATTGTCGCGGGTCCGGGTTTGCGTGTTTGAAGGCAAACGCCGAATGACGGCCAATAACCGGAAAACTGCGGCACCCGGCCAAGGCCGTAATGATGTCCTCCGTCAGTCCGTCGCCAAAATATTCCTGATCCGGGTCTTTGCCGATGTTCACGAATGGGAGGACGACGATGCCCGGCTGCGTCCAAATCGTATTCGTTTTCATGCTTGGCGGCGCATCATCGGTTTGTCCGATCTGCAAAGCGTAACCACGCACGGGCCGCGCAATGTTCTTTAGGTGTTGGTCGCCAAGATCCAAGAATGCGGCGTCGACACGGCCCTTCACGGCCTCTTCAATCAAAGCCGAGACGACGATGCCGCCGGGCTCCGCGATGCTCTCGAGGCGCGCGGCAATATTGACGCCGTCGCCGTAAATCGTGCCGTCATCGCGCTCGATCACATCGCCCAGGTTGACGCCGATACGAAACTCCATGCGCGGTGCCGCCGTTGGGTCCGTCTCACGCGCGTTGAGAGATGATTGGACGGCGATCGCGCACCGCACGGCCTGCGTCGCACTGTCGAAGGTCGCCAAAACGCTGTCGCCCGCTGTGTCGACGACACGCCCGCCGTGGTCGGGTACGCTGTCGCGGAATACTCTGCGGCACGCGTCAAGTTGGGCGACCGTCCCGTCTTCGTCGGCCGCCATCAGCTGTGAATAGCCGGCCACATCGGCAGCCACGATCGCCGCTAATTTTCGCTTGGCCTCAGCCATTTCTCCCATCCCCCGTCGAGAATGGTAGAGCGGTGCCGCGAAGCCCACAAGATACGGCCTATGCACTGGTCAGCGACCGTCCCACCGGACCGCCCGCGCCGTTGGCAAAAAGGCCCCCTCTTTACGATCGCGTCACGCGTGGTCTATTGCGTGGATTTCACGGCTTCGTATCGGGCCGCGATGTCGCTTGTCATCCGCAGAACCAAGCGATGACCGTTTCTTCGCGCTACCAAGTAAGCCAGCGAAGCACGAACGGGTTTTCGCGGCGGACAAAGACACGGCGGAGCTCGTCGCCGAACAGGATCAGAAGCGCGAACGGGACGCTGAGCAGAAAGTGCCACGCCTCAAGCGGCGCGGTGCCAAAGAAGGTGTTGAAGGCGGGTACGTAGGCGATGAGCGCGAGCAGGAAAAGTTCGGTCGCGATACCGAGCAGGACCAACCGGTTCGCCGTTACGCCAACCGTCAATAGGCTCTGGCGGCGAGTGCGGCAGATGATCACATCGGCGACCTGACAGATGATGATCGAGGCGAAGAAGCCGGTGATCGCGGTGCGGTAAAGCGGGTCCGTTGAGGCCAGCTCCTGGCCCCACTGCCAGCCGCCGCTGTAGAGAATGACGAAATAGGTAAAGAATCCGGCCGCCGCCTGAAGCACGCCGACAATACCGTAACTCATGAACAACAGATTGCGCGTCAGCAGCCGCTCGTCGCGCCGCCGGGGCGGTTTGTGCATGACGTCGGATTCCGGCTTTTCGGCGCCGAGTCCAAGCGCCGGCACAATGTCGGTGCCGAGATCGATCGCCAGGATCAGGACAACGGTCAACGGCAACGGAATGTCCAGCAGCACGTAGGCGATGAATGGCAGGATCTGCGGCACATTGCTGGTCAGGATGTAGGCAATGAACTTTTTGATGTTGTCGAAGATCGTCCGGCCTTCCTCGACCGCAGAAACGATGGTGGCGAAATTGTCGTCCATCAGCACCATGTTGCTGGCTTCTTTCGCGACCTCCGTGCCGCGGAGGCCCATCGCGACGCCCATATCTGCGTTCTTCAGCGCCGGCGCGTCGTTGACCCCATCGCCGGTCACGGTCACCACTTCCCCCTTGGCTTGCAGCGCACGAACGACGCGCAATTTTTGGGCCGGCGATATGCGCGCGAAGATCAGCTCCGGTTCGTCGAGAACTTGCGCCAGGCGGTCATCGTCCATAGCCGCCAATTCATCGCCCTGAACCACAGTGCCGTGCTCACCAAGCAGGCCGATTTGTCGACCGATGGTTTCCGCGGTCAGGCCATAATCGCCCGTGAGCATCACCACACGAATGCCAGCGGTATGACAGCGGCGGATCGCATCCGGCACTTCCGGGCGCGCGGGATCGAGCATGCCGACGATGGCGACAAAAATGTAGCCGTCGGTAGGAATGTTGGCGTCGTCGGCCGGTCGAATGGCGAGCGCTAAACCGCGTTCGCCGCGCGCGGCCAAATCGCGGTAGCCATCGATCACTTGGTTGCGCCGCCCTTCGGACAGCGGCAGGACATCGCCGTTGAGATAGATCCGGTCACACATGCCGAGCACGACTTCAGGCGCACCTTTGAGATAGGCCTCAAAGCCTTCGTCTGGCCCGGCGCAAACGGTGATCATGCGCTTCACGGTTGAATTGAACGGTTCCTGCGCCACGCGGGTGAACCCATCGAGTCCGTCGCCCGAAAGCGTCCGTTCTCCGTAGAGCAACAACGCCCCCTCGGTGGCGTCGCCGACATACCCGTCTTCGGTCAGGTGCGCGTTGTTGCAGAGCAGCATGACCCGACGGGCTTCGGCGATCCGCGGGTGATCGATCAAGTCGGCGTCGTCCGCCTGGTAAGATCGTCCGCCGATGACGACGGCGCTGACCGACAGCCGGTTCTGAGTCAGCGTACCGGTCTTGTCGGAACAGATCACCGTGGTGCTGCCCAGCGTCTCGACGCTTTCAAGGTTCTTGATCAGCGCGTTCTTACGCGCCATCCGTTTGCTCGCCATGGTCAATGCGAGTGTCACCGTCGGCAGCAGGCCTTCCGGTACGTTAGCGACAATGATGCCAATTGCGAAAATCAGGCTGGCGAGTTCGCCCCGCCCCATCGCCACGCTGACCAGAAAAAACGAGACGCCCAAAGCGATTGCAATGCCGCTGATGATCTTGATGAAATATTTCAGTTCCTTGCGGATTGGCGTTTCGACTTCTTCGGTTTGTTTGGTCAGCTCGACGATATTGCCGATCTCGGTATCCATGCCCGTGCGACACACCAAAGCCTTGGCGTCGCCGCTCTGCACGAGCGAACCGGAAAACAGCATGTTGCGACTTTGCAGCAGCGCCTCGTCGGATGCGGTCGCGTCGCGCGTTTGCGGTTCGCTTTCGCCGGTTAGGCTGCTC
>JANQOH010000274.1 GCA_028289725.1 Alphaproteobacteria bacterium | reverse complement strand
ACACAGCTAACGCCGGCAATGCCGATCACCGGATTAAATTTCTTACCGGTGGCGTAGTATAGAATCCAACCGCCGATAAGACCGCCCAGACCAGAGAAGAACAGTGCCAGGATACCGATGAACAGCAGGATCAACACTTCCGGCTTGAGGATCGTGTTGGCTTCGCACAGCACGCCCAGCAGCAACCCGAGAAAGAACGTGGCGCCGTAAAGGATCGGCCCCGAGAATGTCTCGTGATAGTGGGTCAATCCGCTTTCGCGAATGATAACGCCGGTAAACAGGGCGAAGAACAGCGGCGCCGCAACCGGGAACAGCAAGCACAGCGCGGTGCAGGCGACCACGGCAAACACCAGCTTCTCGCCGGACGTGATCTCGCGTGTTTTTTCCACCGGCATCTTCATCCCGCGGATGTGCCTCGGCACTAACGCTTTGATCATGAACGGATAACCGCCGTAAGTTAATCCCAAATAGAGATACGCGACGACGGTAATCGGGACGAAAAGGTCCTCCGAAAGCATCAATGCAGCGAACAGGATCATCGGCCCGTCAGCACCGCCAATCGTTGCTGTAGCTGCCGCGTCGGCCAAAGGCAATCCCATGTAAACGGCAAGCGGGAAAGCGACGATGGTTCCGAATTCGGCGCACAACGCGATGAACATGCTCTTGAACGGTCTGGCCATGACGAAACCGACATCCAGCAACGACCCGATTCCGAGGAACACCAGACACGCGATCAAGCCGTTGGAGAAGGTGAACGAATAGACCGGCATTAACCATTGGATTTGCAGCACGTCGGCCCAGAGCGTTCCTTCCGAAATCAACGGATTGAGAAAAAGCGTGCCCTTGGCGAGGCCTGTTTCCGGATTGACGTCCGCCGGCAATGCCATTTTCGGCGTAACGAACATCACCGCAGCATTCACTGCTGCCATCCCGATACCCATCGGGATCATGATCAACGCCTCGAGCACCCCTTTCTTGCCGAGATAGATCAAGGCAAACCCAATTAGGATGAGGACGATTCGGCCGATCAAGATTTTCGGATCGGAGTCGGCAAGCGTCGCGACCCCCTGGAAAATACTGAGGAACTCGATGTTACCCATGGTGTAATCGCCGGGCTAGCTGATGGTCATAAGTGGTTGGCCAGCGTCCACGGCATCGCCGGCTTTGACCAAGACGTTGGATACGGTCCCCGTATGATCGGATTGGACGACCGTTTTCATTTTCATCGCTTCAATAACAGCTACCTGATCACCCGCGTTGACGCTGTCGCCGACCTTGACGGTGACTTCGACGATCACACCGCCCAACGGCGCGACTTGGTCGCCGGCGCCCGCCGCCGGTGCCGCGGCGGCCGGGGCTGGCGACGGCTTGGCAGCGGCTGGTGCCGGTGCAACGGACCGTGCCGCCGCGGCGGCTTGGGACATGCCGGGAGCCGGATACAAGTGACTGCCCGCGTCCTCGGTGACGTCCTCGACGATAACGTCGTAGACCTTTCCCTCAACGGTGATCTTCAGTTGCTTAACCATGGGTGTTTCCTTCGTGTTTTCCGAGGGTCGTAAGAATTCTTAACGCTTCGTCAGGCCATGAGACGTCTGATGCATCGTGCGCCCGGCCGCGGCCCAAGTCGTCGTGCCACCGGTCTCGCCGATGTAAACGAGCCTGTGCGCGCCGATCGTTGCGAAAACAGCGGCCGCGATGGCGGCAACGAGCTTCTGGTTTTCGTCTTCGGCATCGGGTTGCGTCTGCACCGCGACTTGCACCGGCGTTGCCGGGGCGGCTGCAATCTTCTTGTGCGAGATGTGCTCAAGAACGTAAACGATGCCTCGGATGACCACGGCTGAGCACATGGCCACCACGATCGTGAGTAGATAGGCCATAGAGCCTTGTGAGAGTGCGTCGCCGACGCCCATGTCCGTTATCTCCCATCTTCGTGTTTCAAGTCATTGAATCCCAGCCGAAACTCTAAACCGGCCGGGCTTCGAAAAGGCGCTTAAAGAGGGATGTTGCCATGCTTTTTCGGCGGCCGCATTTCGCGTTTGCCAAGCAATTTCCGGAGAGCCAGCGAGAGTTGCGATCGCGTTTCCGACGGCTCAATGATGTCCGTGATGTAGCCGCGCGACGCCGCTAGATAGGGTGACGCGAACTCTTCGCGGTACTCCTTGACCAACTCGGCGCGCTTGGCGACCGGGTCATCGGCTTCCTTCAGTTCTTTGCTGTAGAGAATATTGACCGCGCCGTCGGCGCCCATTACAGCGACTTCCGCCGTCGGCCAGGCCAGCACGACATCGGCGCCGAGATCCTGGCTGCACATCGCGAGATAAGCGCCGCCATAGGACTTGCGGGTCAAAATGGTGATTTTCGGGACTGTCGCGCTCGAATAAGCGAACAGCATTTTGGCACCGTGGCGGATGATCCCGCCGCGCTCCTGTTCGATGCCCGGCATGAAGCCCGGCACGTCAACGAAGGTCACGATGGGAATATTGAACGCGTTGCAGAAGCGGATGAACCGAGCGCCTTTATCGGACGAGTCAATATCGAGGCAGCCGGCCTTCTCCATCGAATTGTTGGCCAAAACACCGACGATGACCCCTTCGACCCGCGCGAAACCAACCAGCATGTTGCGCGCGAAACTAGCGTGCACCTCGAAGAAATCACCGTCATCGACGATCTTGCGAATGATCTTTCCCATGTCCATCGGGGCCGACGGATCGGACTGGACGAGGTTATTGATGCTAAGGTCCTTGCCGTAGGTGACGTGCGGTGTCGGCGTGTGCGGCGGGTCCTCGGAATTATTGCCAGGAAGGAAACTGAGGAGTTTTTGCGTGATGGCGATGGCGTCACGATCGTCGTTGGCGATGAAA
>JANQOH010000271.1 GCA_028289725.1 Alphaproteobacteria bacterium | reverse complement strand
GACATGGCCCGGGCGCTCGACCTGCCAGAGGACACGGAACCGCCTTCTCGAATTATCAATGAGCGGCGCGCGACCTTCGCCCAGACCACCGCGGCCGCGGCCGCTCGGCCAAAAAGTTGCACCAGTGTGACAAATTTGTACCTAGCCGGCGATTGGACCGATACGGGCCTGCCAGCAACGATTGAGGGCGCAATTCAGTCCGGAACGCGGGCTGCCGCTCTTTCTCGTCCCTCACAATCGCGCGATAGGGAGTAAAAACCGCCACAAAATCGCCAGATTCCGGCGGAATTTTGCCCGTCAGTAAACCGTAACTTAATTGATCGCGTATATGAATCCGACTATGGTTTTCTGAACCCTCCAACTAAAATCACAACATTCGCAGGGACATACGGATCCCGCCCATAAGCGGATCAAGGAGTGGACCAATTCCTAAGAACGCCAAGAAGCCATTGCTCGACAAAGTCGGTTTGCCCGCTGATCTGAGGCAGCTTCCGGAATCCGATCTTCGGCAATTCGCCGATGAGTTGCGGCAGGAGATGATCGAGATCGTGTCCCATACAGGCGGCCATTTGGGCGCGGGGCTCGGTGTCGTCGAACTCACGGTCGCTATTCATTACCTGTTCGACACACCGCGCGACCGGCTGATTTGGGATGTCGGGCACCAATGCTATCCGCACAAGATCATTACGGGGCGCCGCGACCGCATGCGCAGTCTGCGCCAAGGCGGCGGTCTTTCGGGCTTCACCAAACGCGCGGAAAGCGAATTTGACCCGTTTGGCGCGGCGCATTCGTCGACCTCGATTTCGTCGGGTCTCGGCATGGCGGTCGCGCGCGATTTGGCGGGTGACGACAACAATGTCATCGCCGTGATTGGCGACGGCGCCATGAGCGCCGGCATGGCTTACGAAGCGATGAACAATGCGGGCTCAATCGGCGCCCGCTTGATTGTGATTTTGAACGACAATGACATGTCGATCGCGCCGCCGGTCGGTGCGATGAGCGCGTATTTGTCGCGGCTGATTTCGTCGCACTCCTATCGCAGCCTGCGTCATGTCGCGAGCCAAGTCGCGCGCAAGTTCCCGCGTCCGATGGAGCAAGCTTTCAAGCGCGCTGAGGAATATGCCCGCGGCATGGTCACCGGCGGCACGCTGTTCGAGGAACTCGGCTTTTACTATGTCGGACCGATCGACGGTCACAATCTCGACCACCTGTTGCCGGTCCTGAAGAATGTGCGCGACGCGGACGAAGGCGGGCCCGTGCTCATCCACGTGGTCACCGAGAAAGGCCACGGCTATCCACCAGCGGTGGAATCGGCCGACAAATATCACGGCGTCGGCAAATTCGATGTGGTCACCGGCGCGCAAGCGAAAAAGAAGAGCAACGCGCCGAGCTACACGTCGGTGTTCGCCAAGGCGCTGATCGCGGAAGCGGAAGCGGACGAGAAGATTGTCGGCATCACCGCTGCCATGCCATCGGGAACCGGTATCGACAAGTTCGAGGCCGCCTTCCCTGATAGATCATTTGATGTCGGGCTCGCCGAACAGCACGCGGTCACGTTCGCCGCCGGCATGGCGAGCGAAGGCTACAAGCCATTCGCCGCGATCTATTCGACTTTCCTGCAGCGTGCCTACGATCAAGTCGTGCATGACGTTGCGATCCAACGCTTGCCGGTGCGGTTCGCGATTGACCGCGCGGGTTTGGTCGGCGCCGATGGACCGACCCATGCCGGCGCCTTTGACGTGACTTATCTGTGCACCTTGCCGGGATTCGTGGTCATGGCTGCCGCCGACGAGGCGGAACTCATGCACATGGTGGCAACCTCCGCCGCCATCGACGACGGTCCGAGCGCGGTTCGCTATCCGCGCGGCGAAGGCGTCGGCGTGGAGCTGCCCGAACGCGGGACCCCTCTTGAGATCGGCAAAGGCCGCATCGTGCGAGAGGGCTCCGCCGTGGCGCTGCTCTCATTTGGCGCGCATTTGCAGGAGTGTCTCAAGGCCGCCGACGAACTCGCGACCCGCGGTTTGTCGACGACCGTTGCCGACGCGCGTTTCGCGAAGCCGCTGGACACCGATCTGGTGCGCCGATTGGCCACCGAGCATGAAGTGTTGGTCACGGTTGAAGAGTCGTCGATCGGCGGCTTTTCCGCGCAGGTGATGCAGTTCCTGGCGACCGAAGGGCTGTTGGATCACGGTCTCAAAATTCGTCCGATGGTTTTGCCCGATCGGTTTATCGATCAAGGCGCGCCGCACAGCATGTATGACGAGGCGGAGCTGAATGCGCCGCATATCGTCGCCACGGCGCTCTCGGCGCTCGGCCGCGAAGAGACCGTGGCCGCCGCGTCCGAATTGGCGTGATCCGGGCGGTGGTTCGGCCATGGCGGTCGCCGACGCGCTTGCCTTAGACGCCGACCATCACGACTCGACGCTCGACCACACGATCAGCGAAGCGACGCGCGCGCTGATCGACCTGCAAGACGATGACGGCCACTGGTGTTTTCAGTTGGAGGCCGACTGCACGATCCCGGCCGAGTATGTGATGCTCGGCCACTTTCTCGACGAAATCGACACGGGGCTCGAAGCCAAGATCGCGCGCTACATCCGGGCGCGACAGGGCGAGCACGGCGGATGGCCGCTGTTTCACGACGGCGATTTGGATTTATCGTGCTCGGTTAAGGCGTATTACGCGCTGAAGCTGATCGGCGATGATCCCGACGCACCGCATATGCGCCGCGCGCGCGAAGCGATTTTGTCCGCCGGCGGCGCGGCGCGGAGCAATGTTTTCACCCGCATCGCGCTCGCCTTGTTCGGCCAGGTGCCGTGGCGCGCGGTGCCGGTGATGCCGGTGGAGATCATGCTGTTGCCGCGCTGGTTTCCGTTCCACATGGACAAAGTGTCCTACTGGTCGCGAACCGTAATCGCGCCTTTGCTCGTGCTGATGACTCTGAAGCCGCGCGCGCGGAATCCGCTCGGCATCGGCATCGCCGAATTGTTCACCGTGCCGCCCGAAAAAGAACGGCGCTACTTCGCAAACCGCGGTGTCGTCGCAGCGGGATTTCTAGCGCTCGACCGCGTCTTGCGCTTCAGCGAACCCGCCTTCCCGAAAATGGTCCGAAAACGCGGCATCGACCGCGCGATGACGTTCACCACAGAACGCTTGAACGGCGAAGATGGCCTGGGCGGCATTTTTCCGGCGATGGCGAACGCATTGATGGCGTACGACACGCTGGGTTATGCGCCCGACCATCCGGACCGCGCCATCTGCCGGCAAGCCATCGACAAACTCCTCGTCATCGAAGGCGACAGCGCCTATTGCCAGCCCTGCCTGTCGCCCGTGTGGGACACCGCGCTTGCGGCGCAAACCATGTTCGACGTGGCGAACCAAGGCGGCAGCGACGATGCACGCCAATCGGCCGGACACGCGAGTCAATGGCTGGTCGACCGGCAAATCTTGGACGGACCCGCGGATTGGCAAGTTGACCGACCGACGCTGCGCCCGGGCGGCTGGGCCTTCCAATATCGCAACGACCACTATCCGGATGTCGACGATACCGCCGTGGCCGCCATGGTGCTCGACCAAGACGGCGATCCCAATCATGCAACCAACCGCGCCCGCGCCATCGAATGGATCGAGGGCATGCAGAGCAGCGATGGCGGCTGGGGCGCGTTCGACGCGGACAACATTCACTATTACCTCAATCACATTCCGTTCGCGGACCATGGCGCGCTGCTCGACCCACCGACGGAGGATGTCAGCGCGCGCTGCGTGAGCGCGCTGTGCCAACTTGGCGCGGACAAGGACCACCCCGCCGTGGCACGTGGCCTTGCCTATTTGCGCCGCACGCAGCAAGCGGACGGATCCTGGTTCGGTCGTTGGGGCACTAACTACATTTACGGAACCTGGTCGGTCTTATGCGCCCTCAATGTTGCGGGCGAGGACGTGAACGCGCCTTACATTCGCCGCGCCGTGTCGTGGCTCGAAAGCCGGCAGCGCGAGGATGGCGGCTGGGGCGAAGACGGCGCCACCTATTGGGATGAGCGCCGCGCGGAGGCTAAAGACAGCACGCCGTCGCAAACGGCCTGGGCAGTCCTGGCCTTGATGGCCGCCGGCGAAGTGGACTCGAACGCGGTGCGCCGCGGCATCAATTACCTGCTCGCCGCGCCGCGCGATGGCGCTCGCTGGCAAGAAGATTGGTTCACGGCGGTCGGCTTTCCACGCGTGTTCTACTTGCGATACCACGGCTACGCGGCTTACTTCCCGCTTTGGGCCCTTGCCCGTTACCGCAACTTAATGCGCGGCAACCAAGCCCGCCCGACCGTTGGCATGTAGCGACGCGGCGCCGGACCAACCGCCGTCCGACCCGGCCCGGCCCGAAATCAAAGCACAGACGTGATCGGCGTTGTGACCGGTCTGCAGGCCGAAGCCGCGTTGGTCCAAGCCATTGCCGAGCGGCACGCGCCGGAGCATACGGTGCGCGTGATGTGTCTCGGACCGGGTCCGGAAAAAGCCTGCGACGCGGCGCGCCGCCTCTTGACGGTCGGGGTCAGTCGGCTCGCCAGCTTTGGACTCGCCGGCGGTCTCAAAATGTCGCTTTGGCCCGGAACCGCGATTGTCGCGCGCGCCGTGATCCGTGCCGACGGGCACCGCATCGCCACCGACGCCAACTGGCATGCCCAATTGATCGGCCAGGTGATCGGCGATGACGAAG
>JANQOH010000267.1 GCA_028289725.1 Alphaproteobacteria bacterium | reverse complement strand
GCACAGGCGTCGCACTCTTTTTTGCGCAGCAGGTCACCGGCTTTTGGGTCGATGCTGGCCTACCGACCATCCACTTCACCTACATGGCCATCATCATGTTTGGCTTGAGCCTCGGTGTGATGACTTTGGTCAGTCTGCTGACGCCGGCGCCACCGGCCGAGGTCGCGGTGGCCACCTTCCGACGTGCCGACCTGGCACCCGAGCCCGCGCGCAGGGGCCAATCGTGGGTCGCCGACCACCGCGTGCAAAGCGCGGCGCTCGGCGTCCTCACAATCGTTCTGATCCTGGCCTTTGTCTGATGAGCGTTAGACCAGAAACTTGATGTCCGACGAGAAGGTCGGATAGGCGTAGACAGTGTCCGCGATTTCGCTTGCTGTCACGCCGTGCTTCATCGCGAAGGCGAACAGGTGGATGACCTCTTCAGCGCCGTGTCCGATCAAATGGGCGCCGAGGATTTCCTCGCTATCGTCATCGATGAGGATTTTTGCGTAGGCCACGGTCTCCGCGTGCGTACGCGCAGAGCGCCAATCGGTCATGTCGTTGGACTTGACCGAAAATTTCAGTCCTTTCTCGGTCGCCTGGGCCTCTGTCAGTCCAACGCTCGCCAGGGCCGGCACCGTGTACACCGCGGATGGAACAACATGGTAATCGGGGGCGTGCAAGGTGCCATTGACGAGGCTCTTGCCGACTTGCTTGCCTTCGTAGGTGGCCAGCGCGGAGAGCTGCGCGGTGCCTGTCAGCGCATCGCCCGCGACGAACACATTTGGGTTCGACACGCTGCGCAGGGCGGTGTCGACAAGGATCTTCGTGCCGTCGTGTTCGATTCCGCCGGCGTCCAAGTCGAGCCGATGGACATCCGGAATGCGTCCGGCGCCGTTGACCACGCGGTCCGCGGAAAAGGAAACGGGTTCGCCGTCGCGATTGGCGTTCACGGTGAGCCGATTGCCATCCAACACGGCTTCTTTCACCACGACGTCGGTTTCGATGCGTATTCCGATCCGTTCGCTTTCCGTGTGCAGGTGCGCCACTAGATCGGGGTCGAGGTCGGACAGGATGCGCGGCATCGCTTCAAGAATGGTCACCTCGGTCCCGGCCCGGGCCAAAACATGCGCGAGTTCAAACGCAATTACCCCGCCGCCGATGAAGACCAAGGATCCAGGCAAGGTGTCCATCTCCAGTACATCATCGCTGGTGATCAAATGATCAGCACCGGGGATTGGCAGCGGCCTGGGTGTCGATCCCGTGGCGATGACGATTTTCTCGGCATGCAGGATTTGGTCGCCGACGGCGATACGGTCCGTGCCAGCAAACCTAGCCGCGCCTTCGAACAGATCGATGCCGCGGGACTCCAAACTCGCCGCGAAGTCCTCAGACACGCCATCGACGAACGTTCGTTCGCGCGCCATCAGGTCCGGCCAATTGAGACGCACATCATCCACATGGATGTGATGCGCCGACGCGCGTTCGATCTGATGCAAGGTCTGGGCGGCGGCGACCAGCACTTTTTTCGGGACGCAGCCGCGGATCGGGCAGGTGCCGCCCACGTCGCGGGACTCGACGATGGCAACGGATTTGCCGGCGGCGCGGGCGGCGCCGGCTGCAGCCATTCCGGCATTGCCGGATCCCAGAACGACGACGTCATAGTGTTGGGTCATCACATGATCTCCTGCTCGCCGGTCAGGCT
Source organism: Alphaproteobacteria bacterium (assembly GCA_028289725.1). GTDB lineage: Bacteria > Pseudomonadota > Alphaproteobacteria > UBA7887 > UBA7887 > JAKZSU01. The sequence continues at coordinate 5,689 of JANQOH010000267.1, read as the reverse complement.
TGCCCGGACGCGGCGGCGAGTTGTGTTTCCAGTTCCTTGATGCGCGCTTGAAGCGGCGCGACCAGATGGGCGATTTGCAATTCGGTGTAGCGGGGCGTTATGTGCTGCGGACAATTCACGTCCCAAGCTTCGATGGTGAACACCACGGCTTGTTCGGGCTTGCCTTGGTAGTCGGCATCCGCCAGGCGGGCGAGCAGCTCGGGATCGTCCTCGACGACACGGGCCCGACCCCAAATCTTGATCCGCCGGCGATTGGCGTAATCCATCAAAAACAAATACGCCCTGTCGTTCTCGGCGAGATTTCCCTGGCTGATATATTGTCGGTTGCCTTTGAAATCGGCGAACGCCAGCGTGGTCTCGTCCAACACTTTGAGAAAACCGGGCTTACCGCCGCGATGTTGTACATAGGGCTGGCCGTCGGCGCTGGCGGTCGCGAGATAGAACGAGTCTCGGGCGGCGATGTAGGCCGCGAGGTCTTCGGTGACGGTGTTCTGCCAGCCGCCTTTTTCTTCCATACGGGCATAGCCCGCGCGCGATCCTTTGCGCGTTTGAACCGCTTTGACCGACGGGGTGAAGGCGATGTCGCTGATAACTTGGCTCATGGTGCGTGCTCCTGGGTGTGCGGCGCTGGGCCCGCGTTAAACGGGATCGCCAACCAGCATCCGAACCGCGGACCAATCCTGACCGGTGGCCAGCAAGCACGTGCGGCCGCGGGTATCGGTGACAACGACGGACCAACTGCCGTCCTCACTGGTCAAGAGCTCGACCATGCCGCGCTGATCGGTCGTTAGACCGCGCCCAACCACGCGCTCGTCATGTTGCATTTCGAGTTGGCTCAGCGCTTTGTCGCGCAATTCGCATTTCATTTGGGCTTCGGCCGACGCGGCGGTCAGGGAAACGACGGCGATCGCAAACAGACCGAATAGGCCGTTGGTGAGGTGTCTCATGGCGTCTGTCCTTTCTTTCCGGGCGTGGGCAAATGTTTCCTGATCCCGATATATACAGACCAGTCTGTTTACGCAAATCACGAGTTCGTGCGTGTTGAGTGATGGAGGGTTTTTCCGCGCCAAGAGGAACTACGTCAGATTCGCCGCAATTTTTCGTCGCAATTGCGGATATTGGCTAAAATAGTCAAGAAAACGCGCCAGCGCCGCCATCGGTTGAATTCGCGTCGGCTTCACGCTATATACAGACAAGTTTGTATATTTATCGAACTCAAGTGAGGCGGTGATGGCACGAGATCGGCGTGAGCATTTGGTCCAGACAGCGCTCGACCTGTTTTGCCGGGATGGCTTTCACGCCACCGGAATCGACCGCATTTTGAGCGAATCCGGCGTCGCCAAAATGACCATGTACAAGCACTTCCGGTCCAAGGACGAGTTGATCCTGGCGGTCTTGCGGCGGCGCGACGAAGAGTTTCGCAACTGGTTCATGCGCACCGTTGAGGGCCGGGCGGACACGCCGCGCGCGCGCCTCATTTGTTTGTTCGATGTGCTGGGCGAATGGTTTGGGCAGACGGATTTCACCGGTTGCACCTTTATCAATGCCGCCGCCGAATATGGCGAAGCGGACGACCCGATCCACGCCAGCGCGGCGGAGCATAAGCGTCTGGTCCGGTCCTACATTGGCAAGCTCGCGGACGCGGCGGGCGCGGCGGAACCCAACGCGTTAGCCAATGCGCTGACCCTTCTGATCGAAGGGGCGATCACCATGGCGTATGTGGCGGGCGAAAAAGACGCGGCGGTGCGCGCGCGGGACGCTGCTGCGGTCCTCATCGAAGCGTCGCTGCCGGCGAATGAGGGCACAGGAAATTAGTATACTAACGCTCCGTTAGGCCCATCACCGTGTGGAACAGCGCGCTGTCCGGGTCGCCGAAGCCATCCAGAATATCGAAATGGTTGCGGCCTTCGATCTCCAGGAAATCGGCATTGAGGCCCCGCGCGCACCAAGCCTCGTGAAAGGTGCGGCTCTGGCGCACAAATTCGTCGGTCTCCGCGCCGCCGACGGCAACGGTGATTTGCGGCGCGTCGTCCGGGATCAAGTGAATCGGACTCAGTCGCCTGACGTCACCCCAAGTGACTTGCACATAGGGTTGCAAATAGGTGTAAGGAATTGGCTCCAAATCAAACACGCCACTGATAGGACACGCGCCTTTGACCAGATCGGCGGGGCGGCCATAGTCGCCGGTCCAATCCGTCGCCATCATCATCGCGGCGAGATGACCGCCGGCGCTGTGGCCCGAAATCGTGATGCGGTTCGGGTCGCCGCCATAGTCCGCGATGTGATCGTGCAAAGATGCGACGGCCGCGCGGCTTTGGCGCACGATTTCGCCGACCGAGACTTTCGGGCAAAGCGCGTAGTTGCTGATCACCACGGTCACGCCGGCTTCGACCAATTTCGGCGCAATAAAAGAAAAGTCGCGCGCACCGAACCGGCGCCAGTAGCCGCCGTGGATGAACATATGAACCGGTGCGTCCGCATTGCCCTTGGCCGGAAATATGTCGACATACTCTTCGACCGTCGGTCCGAAACGCACGCCCAACGCGCAGTCTAAAGACTTGCGCGCATGGGCACTTTCCTGCGCCCAACGGCTGGCAATCTCCGCGCTTTCGGGTACCCGTGCGGCAAGATTATATTCGGCGTCTAGATCGTCGGTGGTCGCGAAATTGCGGTAAAGCATGGCCAACTCCCCGTCCTCCCGACCCTAAGTCTTAACGGATGATCGCGCTCGGATCGACCCCGAACACACCATCTGCTATGTCGCCATAGTTCGCGAGCGGGGTTCAAGTATGAGCGATCACGATCCGGCCGATCGACCGGCGTCAAATCCGACCATTGTGTTTGCCGCATCCTTCACCACGCCCGACCCGCGTCTGACCGAACGATGTTTGGTCGCGATGCAGGCGTTTGTCGCGCGTGCGGGCGGCGAGGCGGTGCCCGGCGTTGCGTCCGGCGTAACCGAAGGCGTAATCGCCCAGTTCGGCGACGCGGTGTCGGCCGCGCGCTGCGCGGTGCGGGCGTCGGTTGAACTGCGCAAACTGTCCGCGCAGCAGGGCGACCGTGGCGCGCTCGCGCTTCATGTCGGTCTTGCGGCCGGCGATCCGGGGGAGGCCGTGCGCCTGCGCGATGCTGCCGCGCCGGGCGAAATCTTGGTCACGCCGAAAATCGGGCAAGCGGTCGAAGGACAGGTCGATGTTGAAAAAGTCGATATTCGCGGTCGCCGGGATCCACAAGGTCGGCCCGTCGAAGGATTTGCCCTGACGCCGTCGTTGACCGGGCTAGTGTTTCGCTACATGCCCTGGACCACGCCGGGCCGCCGCAAGTTCGGACTCATTGTCGCTGCGATCCTCATTGTGATCGGCATTCTCGGTATGCTGTTCAACTAGACAATCATGGCGTGAAGGATTGCATCTGCGTCGGGCGGCTAGGCCAGTTTCACAACAGTCCGGCCTCTGACACCGCCCTTTAGGATGGTGGACAAGACGCCGCCTAAGCCATCCAAGTCGGTTTCCACCGCAATTTCGTCGGTCAGGTGCTTCGGGCGAAGGTCGCCCGCCATGCGGTCCCACAGGACCGGGCGCTCCGCCATCGGACACATCACGGAATCGATGCCGAGCACCGAAACGCCGCGCAACAGCAAGGGCAGCACGGTGGATTTGAAGGCGATGCCGCCGGTCAGGCCGGTACAAGCAATGGCGCCGCGATATTTCATATGCGCCATAAGCCAAGACAAAGTGTCGCCGCCGACCTGATCGATCGCCCCGGCAAATTGTCCTTTGTCGAGCGGCCGAGTTTCGGCGGACACGGTATCGCGGCTCAGTATTTCTGTTGCGCCGAGGCTTTTCAGATAAGCGTGCTCGCTCTCCTTGCCGGTTGAAGCGGCGACGTCGAAACCGAGATTTGCGAGCATGCTGACCGCGACCGATCCGACGCCGCCGGTCGCACCGGTCACGAGAACCGGTCCTTTTTCGGGCGTCACGCCATGGGCTTCGAGCGCTTGCACGGCCAGTCCCGCGGTAAATCCGGCGGTGCCGAACAACATGCATTCGCGCAGACTCAGTCCGTCCGGCTTTTTCACCACCCAGTCGGCGGGGACGCGGGCCAACTCCGCGAAGCCACCGTCATGCGCGACGCCGAGGTCGAAGCCGGTGATCAACACCACGTCACCGTCCTTAAACCGAGGGTCTTTGGAGTCCGCGACCGTGCCCGCCAGATCGATGCCCGGAATCAGGGGATAGGTGCGCGCCACGCCGCCCTTGGCGAGGGTCGCCAACCCGTCTTTGTAATTGACGCTGGAATAAGCGACGCGGATCGTGACGTCACCCTCCGGCAGCGCGTCCATGCCGCGTTCCACCAAGCTGGTGGTCACGTCGTCACCCTGTTTGTCGACGACGAGGGCTCTATAGGTTTCGGCCATTTTGGTCTCCGCTTGATGGCGTTGGCTGGCGCGTCTCTGTATGTGCTTGTGGCCGCGTTGACAAGGTCGCGGGCCGCTGGTTTGGTGCCGCGCCCTCGGCGCGCGGCGCCGAATTGTTCATCAAGGAGGAGGGAACCTAATGTCGAAATTCGTTGAAATGCGCACCTACCGGTTGGTGCCGGGCGGCCACGCAGAATGGTTCAAGCATTACGAAGAGCTGGCCATGGATGTGCAGAAGAAAACGCTCGGCAATATGGTCGGCTACTACTACACCGAGCACGGGCCGCTGAACGAGATCGTTCATATGTGGGGCTATGACAGCCTGGATGATCGGTTGGAACGGCGAAAGAAACTGTTCGAACAACCCGAATGGGGCGAGTTCATCCCGAAAGCGCGGCCGCTCATGGAAACGCAGGATTCAAAAGTCTTGATCCCGGCACCGTTCTTCAAAGTGCCAAAGTAAGAATACACAAACAGGGGGCAGGGCGACCTGCCTCCCGTTTGGATAGTGCTCAATTGAATTGGAAGGCAAGCATATGACCGACGGTCGGGTGATTGTGTTCACGAATCCAGATCATTTTGCCGGACCGGCGACGATCCCCGCCTTGGAGGCAGAGGGCGCAATCGTCGTCGGTTGCACCTCGGATGCGGAGCAAGTCTCGCGGATCATGGACCAGCACGGCCGGATCGACGTGCTGATCAACAATGACGCGTTTCCCGCGATACGTGCGCCGGTCGAGGACGCCAGTCTCGACGATCTTCGTAATGGGCTCGAGGCCATGCTGGTCGCGCCGTTCGCCATGGCCAAGGCCGTGGTGCCGCATATGAAGGCGGCCAAACGCGGCAAAATTTTGTTCATCACGTCGGCGACGCCGCTAAACGGCCTGCCCAACTACGCGATGTATGTCACCGCGCGCGGCGCCGCCAATTCATTGGCGCTTACGCTCGCGAAGGAGCTCGCGCCGAGCAACATTCAGGTGAATGCCATCGGGCCAAACTATGTCGAAAACCCGGACTACTTTCCGGACGAATTGATCTCGAACCCCGAGACGTTAAAACGCATTACCAAACACATCCCGCTTGGCCGCCTCGGCAAGCCCCAGGAACTGGCCGCGCTCATCGCATTCCTGGCGTCCGACAAGGCCGACTGGATTACCGCGCAAGTGATCCCGTTCTCGGGCGGCTGGGCGTGATATAAAGACAAACGACCCGACGGCCGCTCGGAGGCGGCGGCGGGAGCAGGGGGAAGCACGAATGACCGAGACGCCGAAA
>JANQOH010000258.1 GCA_028289725.1 Alphaproteobacteria bacterium | reverse complement strand
CAATGTGGGCGAGCAGCTCGATCAAGCGGCCGAAGCCATGGCCGATGCGCCGGACGCCTTGCGGGACTTGGCCGCCCGCGCGACGGCGCCTGAAACGCGGAACCGTTGGCTCTACATAGTCGGAAAGTTGGCCGCGATCGTGATCGCCGGTCTCGTCGCGCGTTGGCTGGCGCACCGAATGCTTGCCCCTGGGCGCGAACGAATGGCCGCGCGCGCTGGCGAAACCATGACGGCGGCGACGATCTTGTTCTTCGGTCGCGCCCTCTTGGCTTTAGTGCCCGTTGCCGTATTCGCCGCCGCCGCCTGGCTTACGCTGTTGGCGGTCGACCCGGAACCCGTTACGCGCGTCATCGGCATCAGCTTGATCAATGCCTCGGTCTTGGTACACCTCGTGCTCGTCCTGACGCGTTTGGTGACGGTGCCGGCCAACGGACGCAGCCTGCTCGGCTTGACCGGCGAGACCGCTCATTACGTAGTCATCTGGATGCGCCGGCTGCTCGTGATTGGCGTGTTCGGCTACTTTTTCGCACAAGCAGCTCTCCTGCTCGGCCTTTCCGTAGGCGCTTACGCGATCCTGCTGAAATTGATCGGATTGCTGGTCGCCATCCTATTGATCGTTCTGATATTGCAGAACCGCCGTGCGGTTGCGGTCGCGCTGCGGCGCCTCGGCTCAGGCGATCAAGCGACCTTGGCGTCACGTCTCGCGGAGGTATGGCACCTCCCGGCCCTGCTTTATGTCGTCATCGCCTATGGCGTTTGGGCACTCCAAGCCGACGCCAGCTTTTTGTTTTTGGGCCGCGCGACGATTGCCACGATCGTTTTGTTTGTCGTCTGGGTGATCGCCAACAAAGCACTCGCCACCGCGTTCCGGCGCGGCCTTCGCCTGTCGAGCGAACTCGACACCAAATATCCGGGCCTTCGGGCACGCGCCAACGGCTATTTCGGCATTTTGCAGCGCTTTCTAAAAATCTTGTTCTTCGTGGTCGCGGTGCTGATCCTGATTGAGATTTGGATCGGCGGAACCCTGACCTGGCTGACGGGTGACACCGGACAGGCGCTGATCGGGCGCCTGATGACCATCCTGTTGGTTGTGGTTGGCGCACTGGTTCTGTGGGAGCTGGTGGCCAGTGTGATCGAACGTCTGCTGGCGCGCACGGACGACGATCGCGATGGCAGCCGCGCCGCGCGCTTGCGCACATTGCTGCCGCTCATTCGCAACGCCGCGCGGCTGGTGCTCGGCATCATCGTCGTGCTGACCGTGCTGTCCGAAATCGGGGTCGACATCGCGCCCTTATTGGCCGGCGCCGGCATTGCCGGCATCGCCATCGGCTTTGGCGCGCAAAGCCTGGTTAAAGACGTTATCACCGGCGTGTTCATCCTGGTCGAGGACTCGCTGGCGGTCGGCGACGTGGTGGAAGTCGGCGGTCATGGCGGCGTTGTCGAGGCGATGACCGTGCGCACGGTTCGGCTCCGCGATCTAAACGGCAACGTGCACGTGGTGCCTTTCGGCGAGATCGCCACGGTACTTAACATGACCAAGGATTTCGCTTACGCCTTGATCGAAGCGGGCGTCGCATACAAAGAGGACACCGACCAAGTTGTTGAGATCCTGCAGGAAATCGCCGACGAAATGCAGGAAGACCCGGATTATGGGCCGTCCATATTGGCGCCGCTCGAAGTGCTGGGACTCGACTCATTCGGCGCCTCGTCGGTCAATATCCGTGTCCGGCTCAAGGTCCGGCCCGGCAAGCAATGGGGCGTCCGCCGCGAATATCACCGCCGATTGAAATACGCTTTTGACGCACGTGGTATCGAAATTCCGTTCCCACATCGGACTGTTTTCTTTGGTAAAGAACCGGATCCTGACGCGACGACCAGCGAAAAGCCGGTACGGAAGCTGGCCGTGCGGCGGGAACCCGACGCCGAGGATCCCGGCGCGGATCTCTAAGGCGAACGTATATTTCGAGAGGAATTGACCTATGGCAGGCGTGCTCGACGGTATTCGAGTTCTCGACTTCGGCCGCTATATCGCCGGCCCCTACTGCGCGACGCTTTTGGCTGAGCTCGGCGCGGACGTGATCCGCATTGAGAAAGTGTCGGGCAGCGAAGACCGCTATGTGACGCCCGTCCAAGACGACGGGCCGGGCGCATTGTTCTTGCAGGTCGCACGCAA
>JANQOH010000249.1 GCA_028289725.1 Alphaproteobacteria bacterium | reverse complement strand
ATCCAAATCATCGGGCGCGCTGTAAAGGCTCGCCGACCGCGCGAGGTGGACATGTGCGTCGATCAGGCCGGGGATCAGCCACTTGCCCGCCGCGTCGATAATGGTGGCGTCGGTTGGGATGGGAACGTCGCCGGCCCGACCCACCGCAACAATGCGATCGCCGTCGACCAGCACCGTCATTTCGGATTTCGGCGGCGCGCCCGTTCCGTCGATGAGCGTTGCGCCAACGACCGCCAGCCGGTCCACAGCGAAGCTCGGAGACGCGATGCTGCAGAGCACGAGCAATACAAAGAACGCGCGAATGACATGCATAAGACGACTTTAGAGGTACCGCTGGGCGCGGTCACCTCTTGGTCACGCAGGTGGCGGATTCGGCATCGTGGCGAAGCCGAGAAGTAATTGGGCGAGAAATACCGTCAAGACGATGCCAAAACCGGCGCCCGCGCCAACGTCAAGCGTGGTGCGGGTCACGAAATAATCGATCAAGAATATCGCGCCCAAGACGATCACAAAAAAGAACGGCGCCAACGGCGGCGCCAAAAAGGACAAGAGGGTTGCCCCGGCGAACAATCCGAATTCCGGGATCGCGACCCAATTCCAAGCAATGACCACGGCGGCAAAGCGGCCGGTTCGATCCAAGATCGCACAGAGCCCGAGTAGAAGCACGGCGCGGCCCACCCACTCGACGAAATAGAACAGAATGACAATCGGTAGTTCGCGTTGCATGCCGCCGGGCTCACCGGGAAACGGGACTTGCGCCAGGAGCAAGGCAAAGGGCAGCAGCAATATCGCGGCAATAAACGACCGCCAAAACCCGTCCACTGTAATGTTTAGCCAACGCAAGCCGTCGGGATCACGCAGCATCAATCGCCACGCGCCATAGACCGAGGACGCGATTTCTTGCCCCAACCCCATCAGCGCAATTTCGACCGGCTGCGTCGTGGTTTGCTATGCATCAAAATAGCGGTCGAGGACCAGGCGGTATATGTCGCGCAAATTTTCAATGTCCGCGACCGCGACGCGCTCATCCGTCTTGTGCATGGTTTGGCCGACCAAGCCGAACTCCGCCACCGGGCAAACATCCTTGATGAAGCGTGCATCGGAGGTTCCGCCCGTGGTGCTGAGTTCCGGGCGCCGACCGGTGACCGTTTCCACCGCGCCCGCGATCAAATCGCTGAGCGCACCCGGCGGCGTCAGGAACGCCTCGCCTGTCACATGCGGGTCAAGCGACCAATGTGCGCCCTCGCCCGCCGCGGCCTCGAAGGTTTCACGCAGCCAAGCCAGCAGTCCTTCACTCGTGTGCGTATCGTTAAAGCGAATGTTGAACCGGGCCGTGGCCTTTGCCGGAATGACGTTGCTCGCCGGATTGCCGACATCGATGCTCGACACTTCCAGATTGGTGGGTTGGAAATGTTCCGTGCCTTGATCCAGCCGATGATCCACGACTGCGGCCAGCATACGCACCAGTCGTGTCACCGGATTGTCGGCCAAATGTGGATAGGCGACGTGCCCTTGCGTGCCCTCAACCGTTAGCACGCACGACATGCTACCGCGCCGGCCGATCTTGACCATGTCGCCGAGCGCGGTCGGATTGGTTGGCTCACCGACCAGGCACACGTCGATGGTCTCGCCCTGCTGCTTCATCCAGTCCAGGACCTTGCGCGTGCCGTTGATCGCCGGGCCTTCCTCGTCGCCGGTAATCAGCAGGCTGATCGAACCATCGAATTCGGGCTCCTGAGCGGCGAGAAAACTTGCCGCTGCGGCAACGAAGGCGGCGATGCCGCCCTTCATGTCGGCGGCGCCGCGTCCGTGCAGCACGCCGTCGATCACGTCGCCGGCAAACGGGTCGCCCTGCCAGTCCGCCGCGTCACCCACCGGCACCACATCGGTGTGGCCGGCATAGCAAAAATTTGGTGTGCCGTTGCCGAAGCGCGCGTAGAGATTATCGACCGGGTCCGTGCCGGAGGTTTCGAAACGGAGCTTGTGGCAGGTGAATCCGAGCGGCTCGAGCGCGCCGGCCAATACATCGAGCGCACCCTCGTCGCGCGGCGTCACGCTCGGGCAGCGGATCAGCGCGCTGGCTAGATCAATCGGATCGAGTGGTTTGGACATGGAACGGCTCGATATGTCGCGGGCTGAAATGGTCATAATGCGATGCCGCGCCGATGGCGAGCCCCGATCTGCACATTTCGGGCGTCGATCTTTTCAAAGCTGGCATGATTCACTAATACCTGTGCGCCAACGCGCGATCCGGATGGAGGAGCCCTCATGGCCTATTGGTTGATGAAGTCGGAGCCCGGCAGCTATTCCTGGGACGACTTGGTGCGCGACAAAGAGACCTACTGGGACGGCGTGCGCAATCACCAGGCGTCGAACAATATGAAAGCGATGAAAAACGGCGACCGGGTGTTTTTCTATCACTCGGTCTCCGAGAAGGCGATTGTCGGCGTGATGGAGGTGATCAAGGAATACTATCCAGATCACACCGATAAAAGCGGCCGGTTCGGGATGGTTGATGTGAAGCCGATTGAGCCGGTGCAGAACCCGGTAACGCTCGCCGAAATTAAGGCCGAACCCAAGCTCGCGGACCTTGCGCTGGTCCGCCACACGCGTCTATCGGTGCTGCCGGTGAGCGACGCGCACTGGAAGATTCTCAGCAAGATGGCGGGCGTTAAGGCCTGATTCCGAAGAGACGACCATGGCACGACGCCGACTGTGCGAATTGGACGACATTCGGAACGGTGACGCCCTGGCCTTCGAGACACCAGGCGACGACGTGCCCAACATTTTCGTTGTTCGCAAGGGCGGCGACGTTTTCGGCTATCTCAACGACTGCCCGCATTGGAACATCTCGCTCGATTTCGTACCGGGCAAGTTCTTCACGCTGGACAAGCGCTTTATCCAATGCTCGAACCATGGCGCCCGGTTCGATCCGGAGACCGGCAAGTGCCTGTTCGGGCCGTGCCGCGGCCAGTCGCTTACGGCCGTGCCCATCGCGATCGAAGATGGCACGCTTTGGCTTGATGAGTACGAAGTTCGCCTCGCCGAACGCGGCGAGTGGCGTTTGACGCCCCGGCCTGATTAAAATCAAACTGTAACGGCGCCCGGGTATGTTAGAGGGTGCGGTGCATGGCGGATTTTGGGCCTTGGGCGACACGCCAAGGTTTCCGAGGAAGGGGAGCAGATCATGTCCGAACAGTCGGTTTTTCCGGTACCCGCGGCCGTGGCCAAAGCCGCGCTGATCGACGAGGCCGAATATCAGCGCATGTACCAGCAGTCGATCGACGACCCGGACACGTTTTGGGGCGAGCACGCCAAGCGCGTGGACTGGATCAAGCCATTCAGCAAGGTCAAGAACACCTCCTTCGCGCGCGGCAATGTCTCGATCAAATGGTTCGAGGATGGGTCGCTCAATGTTTCAGCCAATTGTGTCGACCGGCATGCCGCCAAGACCCCGGATCGGGTGGCGATCATTTGGGAGGGTGACGAGCCCACCGACGACAAAAAGATCACTTACGCCGAATTGAAAGCCGAAGTCTGCCGCATGGCGAATGTGATGCGGGCAAACGGCGTCAAGAAGGGCGACCGCGTGACCATCTACATGCCGATGGTGCCGGAAGCCGCCTATGCCATGCTGGCCTGCACGCGCATCGGCGCTGTTCACTCAGTCGTTTTCGGCGGCTTTTCGCCGGATTCGCTCGCCGACCGTATCCATGATTGCGACTCCAACTTCGTGATCACGGCTGATGAAGGCGTGCGCGGCGGCCGTAAAATCCCGCTCAAAGCGAACACCGACAAAGCGCTGGAACGCTGCCCGAGCGTCGATCATGTGCTGGTTATCCGGCGAACCGGCGGCGATGTCGGCTGGACCGACGGGCGCGACATTTGGTGGCACGAGGCCGCCGCCGAGGCATCGGACGAATGCGAGCCCGAGGTGATGAACGCAGAAGACCCGATGTTCATCCTGTACACCTCCGGTTCGACCGGCAAACCGAAAGGCGTCTTGCACACCACGGGCGGCTATTTGGTCTATGCGTCGATGACGCACGAGTATGTCTTCGATTATCACGAGAATGACATTTACTGGTGCACGGCCGATGTCGGCTGGGTAACGGGCCACAGCTACATCGTTTACGGACCGCTGGCGAATGGCGCGACCAGCCTGATGTTCGAGGGCGTGCCGAATTACCCCGACTCGTCGCGGTTCTGGCAGGTGTGCGACAAGCACAATGTGTCGATCTTCTACACCGCGCCGACCGCCCTGCGCGCGCTGATGCGCGAGGGCGAAGCGCCGGTGAAAGCGACCAGCCGGAAGTCGCTGCGCGTTCTGGGCTCGGTCGGCGAACCGATCAATCCGGAAGCATGGCTCTGGTATTACAATGTAGTGGGCGATGGCCGTTGCCCGATCGTGGACACTTGGTGGCAGACCGAAACCGGCGGCATTTTGATCACGCCCTTGCCCGGCGCGACGCCCCTCAAACCAGGGTCCGCCACTCGCCCGTTCTTCGGCGTGCAGCCGGTATTGGTCGATCACGAAGGCACCATCAAAGAAGGCGAATACACCGGCAATTTGTGCATGGTTGACTCGTGGCCGGGCCAGATGCGCACGGTCTATGGCGATCATCAGCGATTCATGGACACCTACTTCGCCACCTTCGACAATATGTACTTCACGGGCGATGGCTGCCGGCGCGATGAAGATGGGTATTTCTGGATCACCGGCCGCGTCGACGACGTGATCAACGTGTCCGGGCACCGCATGGGCACCGCGGAAGTCGAAAGCGCCCTGGTGGCCCATCACGATGTGGCGGAAGCCGCCGTGGTCGGCTACCCGCACGACATTAAGGGGCAAGGCATCTACGCCTATGTCACCTTGAACGCCGGCAAAGAACCGGACGACGGGCTCCGCAAAGAGCTCGTGCAATGGGTGCGCAAGGAGATCGGCCCGATCGCGAGCCCCGACCTGATCCAATGGGCGCCTGGTTTACCGAAAACGCGCTCCGGTAAGATTATGCGCCGGATTCTGCGCAAAATCGCCGCCAACGAGCATGATGCGCTTGGCGACACTTCAACGCTCGCCGAACCGGCGGTGGTCGACGATCTGGTCGAAAATCGGATGAACCGGTGAGTTTGGCGACCCTACGATCGGTCCTATTGGGTTCAGTCATTGCGGCCATTGCCGGTCAGGCGCTTGCCGCTGACTCCGTCTGCGTACGCAACGATTTCGAAGTGCCGTGGGTGCACCCCGGTATTGCGTTCTACGCCACACAAGGCGATGCGGTCTGCAACGGCCCCGGCATGACCCTGAAAAAGGGCGAATCGGGTTGTTTTGACGACGACGCCATCGCCAATGACGGCAGTTGGAACTTGCTGGCAACCGACGCAACGAGCGGTGATTGTCTCGTAGTCTGCGCGCTAACGCGGTCGGAAACGCGGATCGTCTATAGCCTGTCGCAGGTTTACGCCTGCAAGGACTAGCCTATATCAGTTCACCTGTTGCGGTCGGCAATAGGCGCCGCGCTTGGTGAACTGGTCGCACAACACTTCCGCCGTTTGCATGTCCGGCAGCCCACGTGCGTGGACGCGATAGAACGTCCCCTTGTTCGGAACCTCGACCCGGCTGATCGCGAGATCGTAGCCGTCAACAAGGTCGCCATATTCGCGCAAGAGCCGGCCCCAGCCGCCGTCAGCTTCCTCCGCCGTCCGATAGGACGCGAGGTGGACCATAAAGCGCGGTTGTGGCGGAACGCCTTCTCCGGCCTTGCAACCAGCCGCAACCGGACAAGGCGTTCCG
>JANQOH010000243.1 GCA_028289725.1 Alphaproteobacteria bacterium | reverse complement strand
TTGCGTTCGGTCAAGGCATTAATCACCGTGGTGCCGCCATGGACGAAGAACCGCACCGAGTCTGGGGTCACGCCGTCGGACGCGTGCGCGTCTTCGATCACCGTCAAAACGCCGCGCGACTGGTCGTCGACCGTGGTCAGCGTCTTGGCGAAGGAGATTTTGCCGCTGTCCTCGTCGTACGCGACAAGGTCAGTAAACGTCCCTCCGACGTCAGTGGCCAAACGCGTCATCCGGTTATTCCGGCCTGCGTCCGTCGGAGTGCATGGGGCTACCATAGATCTCAGACGCCTGTTCCACGCTCAGCAATCCGTCCGCGACGTCAGCGAGAACTCTCATGGGGCGGCGTTCGGATGGCTTGCCCCACCCGCCGCCGCCGCCGGAGACAACGCGCACGCGATCGCCGCGCGCCATCGGCCAGTATGGATGGTGATGAAGCCGGTGCGAGTCTTCCGCGCCCCTCTTTTGAACCTCGACATAGTTGCAGCTGCCGTCCTGGCCGCCATCGATGCCCCACGGCGGCGTGGTATTGCGGCTGATGCCGCAATAGATCGACGCGTCGTCGCTGAGCACTTCGTATTCGCGCACCAGGCCGAAGCCGCCCCGGTGACGTCCCGCGCCAACGCCGCCTTCTGTATTAAATGCATATTGACGAACCAGGATCGGGAACTTCGATTCCAGCAGTTCCACCGAGTGGTTGTAGGTGTCGCCATCGGTTAAAGCGATCAGCGCATTGGCGCCGTCGCTCTGGTTCGTCGCGCCCCAACCGCCATGCTGCGGTTCGATATGAACGAACAATTCGCCGTCATCCGTCGTTCCGGTAAGGTAGAGGACCGTGAGGCTGGTGTAGGACCCTGCGGAAAACCGGTCCGGGCGAAGTGGCGCAATGGCTTTCCAGAAAAGCTCCGAGGCGTGGACCGAGCCTTCATAATACCACCCCGTCGGCGCCGGTTTCTGGGCGCTGAACACCGTATTGTCCGGCACCACGATGGACAGTGGCTTAAACCAGCCTTCGTTCGATGGCGCTTGCGGATTGACCAAGGCCTTGAACACGGTTTTGACCGCGGATTCCAGGGCGCCGCGCGCGCAATTCACAGGCCCGGCGACGGTCGGCGCACAACCGGTATAGTCGGCCGTCATTTGATCGCCGGCTATGGTAATCGCGATGCGGACCGGGATCGGGTCCGTGCTGACACCGTCGCCGTCGATCACATCTTCGGCGACATACACGCCGTCCGGCAATCCGGCGATGACCTGCCGGCTTTCGCGTTCGCTCAACAGATTGATTTCTTTGAACACCGACGAGACGGTCTGTGCGCCATATTTCTCCGCCATTTCGACCAGATTGCGTTCGGCGACACGGACCGTGGCGATCTGCGCCCGAAGATCGCCCATGGCCAAGTCCGGCATGCGGACATTCTCTTGTATGATGCGAACGATATCGTCGATCAGTTCGTCGTTGCGCGCGACGCGAACGCCCGGCAGGCGCAAACCTTCTTCGAACAGCGAGGTCGCATTGACCGGCAGGCTGCCCGGCACCGCGCCGCCGATATCGAGCCAATGGGCGACGGTGATGGCGTAGGCCAACAGTTTGCCGTCGTGAAAAATTGGGCGCATCACCGCGACATCGTTCGGGTGCGTCCCCCCGCTAAACGGGTCGTTGGTGACGAACATATCGCCGGGTGCCATGTCGTTTTCGAACCGCTGCGCGAGCGCCCGGACCTGCGTCGCGAATGTGCCGGTAAACAGCGTGATGCCATTCGACTGCGCGACAAGGTCGCCCGCCGGCGTGCAGATCCCGCAGGCGAAATCCAAAACCTCGTAGACGATGGGGCTCATGGACGTTTTCGCCATGATGATCCCCATTTCGTCGACCGTGGCCAGAAGCTTTCCGGTCATAATCTCGACCGTGACCGGGTCGACCGTTTCTATGGCTACACGTTCGTCCATTATAACTCTTTGATTCTATGGTCCTATCCCGCTGGGCGCTTGCGGTGCCAGTCGGTGGCACCTTGATAAGCGTGGCCGACATTGAGGACGGTCGCCTCATCGAACGGCCGGCCGGCGATTTGGAGGCTGACCGGCAAGCCGTCTTCGGCAAAGCCGCACGGCACGACAAGCGCCGGCAGACCGGTGAGATCGAACGGCTCTGTGTTGCGCAGGATAGCGCTGAAAATCGATTGATCCTCGCCGCGCACGTCGACAGTTTCATCACCGATCGGCGTGGCGGTGATCGCGATTCCGGGCGTTGCGATGAGATCAACAGTGCTTAGAACCTTGGCCATCTCATGGCCAAGCAGTGTGCGGAACCTTTGCGCGTGGAGATAATCCTTAGCCAGCAACTGATCGCCGAGCTCCAAGAAGGCGCGAACCTGCTCGGTGTACAGATCCGCCCGATCATCCAATGTGTCATCGTGATAAGCCGTAGACTCTGCGACATACATGGCGAGCGCCGCGGCGCTGGCGTAGGCGATATGTGGCACCTCCACCTCAACCAACTGCGCGCCACGGTCGACCAGCACTTCTAGCGCATGCTCGACCACCGTCACGACTTGCGCTTGGGCCTTGTCGAAAAACGTGTCGCGTACGACGCCGATTTTGAGGCCGCGGATATCGCCTGTAAGCAGGCTCGGATAATCCGGAACCGGCCGGTCGGGCGCGGCCGCGTCCTTGCCGTCCGCGCCCGCACACGCCGCGAGGATCAGCGCCGCGTCGTAGGCGCTGCGGGCGAGCGGGCCAGAATGGTCCATCGACCAGCACAAAGGCAGGATTCCGGTTCGCGGCACGCGGCCATAGGTCGGTTTCAATCCGGTCAGGCCGCAGCACGCGGCCGGCATGCGGATGGAGCCCCCGGTGTCGCTGCCGGTCGCCACGGGGAGCAGACCGCCCGCTACCGCCGCGGCGGATCCGCTGCTGGAGCCACCGGTGATCCGGGCCGTGTCCCACGGATTGCGCGTGGGGCCGAACGAAGACTGCTCGCCCGTTGGCCCATAGGCGAACTCGTGCGTATTGAGCTTGCCGAGGCTGATCATCCCCGCCTCTTCAAGACGCGCGACAACTGTCGCGTCGGCATCGGGCACGTTATCCGCCAGCACGCGCGATCCGCCCGTGGTGGCGACGCCCTTCGTCGCGTATAGGTCTTTATGACCGATGGGCAGGCCGTGCAGGGCGCCGCGGCTTCTGCCGTCGGCAATCTCTTTCTCGGCCTTCTTGGCTGCATCCCGCGCGGAGTCGGCGGTGATGGCGACGAACGCGTTGAAACGTTCATTGTCCTGCTCAACACGCGCCAAAAACGCGTCGACGATCTCGACCGGGGAAGCCGATTTCGCCGCGACGGCTTGTGCCAGCTCTGCGAGATCCAATTCGGATAAGTCAGTCATCGCGCGCTGCCTCAACAGGCTGAAACACGACCGCGGGTTCAACGTCCTTTAGTGGCAGGGCGCGGATCGTTTCAAGCTGTTGGAGAATCCCGTCCATCACAGTGGCATAGCCTTCCGCACGTTCGGCAGTCAGGGGATGGCCGGCATTCTGCGCCGCGACGGCGGAGACAGTCTCGGCGGTGAGTTGGCTTCGTTTGCCCACGGTTTTCCCTCTCGGACTCTCGTGACCTATTCGGCCACGTGTTGTTTGAGATTCTCGGTATCGGAGTCGCCGGCGCGCCCACCGAACATGCCCTGCGCACGCAGGCCCAGCCAATGGCCATACTGGATCGGCCAATCGGCAAACGCGCCGGGTTCGCCGAGGGCGATTGCGGCGTGGCGCGTCCAATAGGGATCGTGCAAAAGCTCGCGGGCGAGCGCCACGAGATCCGCCGAACCGCTGCGCAGGATTGTCTCGGCTTGTGACGGCTCCACGATCAAGCCGACGGCTTGTGTCGCGATGTCGGCCTCGCGCCGGATCGTCGCGGCGTGTTCGACTTGATAGCCCGGCGTCGAGGGCGGCAGCGTATTCTCGCCGTATCCGGCAATGCCCCCGGACGAGCAATCGATGACGTCGACGCCCAAGGTCTTGGCGCGCTGTGCAGTGGCCACAGAGTCTTCGATCGACCAGCCGTCCTTCTTGCCGTCAATGCACGAGAGACGAAGAAACAGCGGCATGTCATCCGGTATCGTGGCACGGACGGCCTCGACGACTTCCAAGGTGAAGCGCATGCGATTGTCGCGGCTGCCGCCATATTGGTCGGTGCGCCGGTTGGACAAAGGCGACAGAAAGCTGTGGCTCAGATAACCGTGGGCGCTGTGGATCTCGATACAATCGAAGCCGACATCCACCGCACGTTTCGCGGCCGCCGCCCAGTTTTCGACCAGATCGGCGATTTCCGGCACGCTCAATTCGTGCGGCACGATCCAGCCGTCGTCGAACGGCACGGGGCTCGCACCGACGGTGTCCCACGGCACTTCGCCTTTGGCGATTTCGCGGGACGACAACGGGCAATCGCCCTCCCATGGGCGACTGATGCTGGCCTTGCGACCGGCGTGGGCGAGTTGGATGCCAATCGCGGAACCGCGTGCCTTTACGCGGTCGACCACGGTGCGCATCGGTGCCATGTGTGCATCCGACCACAGGCCGCTGTCGCCCCAAGTGATCCGACCGCGCTTCTCGACGGCTGTCGCTTCGACGAACACAAGCGCCGCACCGCCCATGGCAAACTGGCTCAAATGAACAGTGTGCCAATCATTTAGCATGCCATCGACCGCACTATACTGGCACATGGGCGAGACCACGGCGCGGTTCTTTAATGCAAGGCCCCGCACATCGAACGGCTCAAACAGTCGATTTCGCGCCATTGCTTACGCGCTCCGCACCGATTCCAAGCCGGCCCAGCTTTCGGTCGACGGCACGTCGAAGTTCACCATGAAGTCGATTTTCGCGAACAGCCATTGGCCATCGCGACGAACATATTCTTCGATGTAATCGCCAAGGATCCAGCGGCTGACTTTCTGGCCCGATTCCATCATTGTGCACGGCATCAGGATGCGCCATTTGCCGCTCGCCGTATCGCCGTCGACATCGATCACGAAATTCATCGCGAGATGCGCCGCGAAAACGATCTGCGCCGAGACGCCGCCGAAGAAGTCTTCGATCGCTTTGCGTCCGTCGTGATGTCCGAATGCGGCGCTGGTCCAAACGCCCTCATCGACGAACAGCGGCCCCAGCTTGTCCGGCGGATAGCCGAGGTCGCAATGCATCATGTAAACGTGTTTTAGTTTCTTGATCGCTTCGATGGATTCGAGACGATCGACACGTGCTTCAAGGCTCTCGGTCACCGGGCCTCTCCCTGTGGACGTTTCGCGTGCCAAGTCCGAAAATCCTTAGCATGAATCACGCGCAACCGGCAGGCGGCTTGCGCTGTGGAGCCATGCGGCGCCGACGCCTGCCTAGTCGTTTCGGTGCCGGCGGCTATATCCATTTTCGGAGCAATACCAGCATTCCGGATAGGCATCGGCCTCATGATCGAGATTCGCGGGCTCAAAAAGGCGTTCGGCAAGGTACAGGCAGTGGATGGCCTTTCCTTGGTCGCACGGGACGGCCGGATCACGGGTCTAATCGGTCCCAACGGAGCCGGCAAAACCACGGCGTTTCGGACCGTCTACGGCCTGCTGTCGCCCAATTCCGGTAGTGTTTCGGTCGATGGCACGGCGGTAACGCGCGATCGCTTGGCGGCCCAACGGCATCTCGGCGTTTTGCCCGACGTGCGCGGGCTCTATCCACGGCTCACGGGCCGCGAGCATATTCACTATTACGGCGCGCTCCAGGGCCTGCCGCGCGACGAGTTGCGGGCGCGCACCTCGGTTCTGGTCGACCGCTTGGATATGGGCGGTTTTGTTGACCGTCGGGCGCGGGGTTATTCGCGCGGCCAAGAGTTAAAAGTGGCGCTCGGCCGCGCCCTGGTGCATCGGCCGCACAATCTGATCCTCGATGAACCGACCAACGGCCTCGATGTAGTTTCCAGCCGCGCGGTGCGCGACCTGATCCGCGAACTACGCGACCAAGGGCACTGTGTCCTGCTGTCCAGCCACATCATGGCCGAGGTGTCGGCGCTGTGCGACGATCTGGTGATCGTCTCCGAAGGCGCGGTGCTCACCGAAGGCACCCCCGACCAATTGCGTGAGCGCTACGCCGCCGACGACTTGGAGGATGTCTTCGTCGCCAGCATCAACCAGTTGGCGCCGGCGCGCGAATTGGAGACCGTGGAATGACCGCGCTGCCTTGGTTCCTGGGCGACGGCGCGCTTCAACGCGTGGCGGTTGTCATCAAGAAAGAACTTCTCGACCATATGCGTGACCGCCGCAGCCTGGTGCTCGCGCTGGTTTATCCAATGCTCGGACCGCTGCTGGTGTCGATCAGCCTGTACGTGGCCGGCGGCGTCTTGTCGGGCCAGAAGACGACCGAAACTTTCGAAATCCCGACCATCGGTATGGAACATGCGCCGGACTTCATCGCCTTTCTCGCCGAGAACGGGATTATCGCCGTGCCGGCGCGCGGTGATCTTGAGACCATGGTGCGCCGCGGCCGCGCGCCGCTTGGCCTCGAGATTCCGCCCGAGGCGCGCACGGGCGAGCGGTTTGCGCTGCGTGTTTACGCGGACTACTCCAAAATTGAGAATTTGCAGGCGTCCGGCCACGTCGGGCAGGTGATCGGGCGGTACAACCGGCAACAAGCCGGGCGTCTCGCGCGCGAAGCGGGGTTGCGCGAAGATTTCCTGATCACCGTCTCGATCGACCAGGTGAATCTGTCGCGCCCGGCGGATATTGCCGTGTTCCTCTATAATCTGACACCGCCCTTGATCATGTTCATGATCTTCCTCGCGGGCGTTCATATCACGGTCGATATGACGGCCGGTGAGCGTGAACGTGGATCGCTGGAGCCGCTGTTGATCACGCCGATCGAGCGGTCGGGCCTGCTATTCGGCAAGGCGGTGGTTGGCCTGGCGATGACTGCGTTGGCCATGGCCATCAATGTCATGGGATTCCGAATATTGCTCGGCATCGCGGCTGCGGCGCACCCCGAGGTGACGCCGCCGCCGTCCTTTGGCGTTTTCGCTGCGGTCTTCTTGGTCGCTGTGCCGTTGATGGCCGTGGCCGTGGCCTTCCAGATGGCAATCGCGCTAGTCGCGCGGTCGATGAAGGAGGCGCAGATTTACCTCGGCCTTTTGCCGTTGATTCCCGCGTTGCCCGGCATGATCTTGGTGTTTTCGCCGCTTCGACCGACCGACGCGATCGCGGCGGTGCCGTTGCTTGGACAGTTGACGATTTTCAATCAACTGATCGCGGGTGACCCAGTGGCGGTGCATCAGGTCATTATGTCCGCCAGCGTATCCCTGGCGCTTGCTGGATTAATCTTCTGGTATGCGCAGCGCTTGTTCGAACGCGAGAAGCTTTTGTTCGTCGGCTAACGACTTTTTGCGAACTAAAAGCGCCTAAGCAGCTTCCTCTGCCAGATAGGTCCCGGAGTAGCCGACATAGACGTCTTTGCCGCGGGCGAAGAATTGCCGCTCCTGTTCCTTGACGGGACGGAATTCGCGCGCGGGTCGGCCGGCCCAAATATAGCCGGCTTTGACGACGGTGCCGGGTTCGACAAAAGCGCGCGCGCCAATCATCGCGCCGTCCTCAACCACCACGCCATCCATGACTTCGCATCCCATGCCGATCAGGCAGCTATTGCCCACGGTGCAGGACCCCATGCGCACATTGTGGCCGAGGGTCACATCCTCACCGATTTCGATCGGTCCACCACCCGGTTTGGTAATCAGAAAACTGTTGTCTTGAATGTTGGACCGCGCGCCGACTCGAATGGCGCCGCCTTCGGCACGCATCACCGTTGCGAACCAGACGCTGGCATGCTCGGCAACATCGACCTGGCCGGCGACGACAGCGTTGGGTGCGACATAAGAGGCCGGATCGAAGGACGGACTAACGTCGGACAAGGCGTAAAGCGGACCGGCACCCGTCACGTTGTCGAGGAATGGCTTCATGGTCATTGGCGGCAAGTCGCACACGAGTATTTCATCGGACTGTTGTCGACTAAGCACCGTGTCCCGCCACGCGTTGCGCTCCTGCGCTGAGATTTCGCGCACGGGTTTCGCGGGATTGCCGGCGTAGAGCATATTGCCATCTAGCGTTTTGCCCGGCGGCACGAGCGCACCGGCCGCGAGCACGGCGCCCGCGCCGAGATGCGAGCCGTCCATGATCACCGCGCCGTCGCACAGCAAGCAATCGTCGTCGATCACACAGGCATGAACGAGCGCATAGCGTCCGACGGTCACGCGACTGCCGACGATCGCCGGTAGATAGCCATCGGCGACGTGGACGGTGGCGCGGTCCAGGAATTGGCATTGGTCCCCAATATCATTGCGATGTCCGTCGGCCCGCAACGTCGCGAGGGGCCCCAGCGACACGTCATCGCCCAGGGTGACGCTGCCGATCAAAGCGGCATCCGGCGCGATGTGCGCGCGCTGACCCAGGTTGGGCATGGTGCCCTTGTACGGGACGATGTAAGGACCTGTCATGAGTTAGCTTCCGCATCAAATTCAGGTGGTATGGCGCGCGCCACGGGCCATATTCGGGCCCCCGCCGCGCCACAATCCAGAGCCTCGAAGTTTAGCCGCGCGCGCACTTCGTTGTACCGCATGTTTTGCGCCTTGGGACCAGTGCAAGGCATGCCGCGTCCAATCGGCCGGAAAGCGGGTCGCGCCTGGTTTTTTCTGTTTCCGTCATAATCTCGCCAAAAATTGCCGCAATTTAGGCTCTGGAGGGGTCGTTATGGCCGACCGCCCTGATCATTCGACATACGCGGGACCGGTCCCATATCACCTTGTGCGGTGCGAAACGCAGGTTCTCCCGGCGGCTTGAGCAGATAATGGCGAACGGTGATAAAGTCAAAAAAAGAGGTGTGACGTGAAGCCGCGCATAGCCATTGTTGACGATGACCAGAATATTCTCGCCTCGGTTTCGATCGCCCTCGATGCCGAGGGGTTCGAGACGCGCACCTACACCGATGGCGAACAGGCGCTGAAAGGGCTCACCGACGATCCGGTCGATATCGCGGTTCTCGACATTAAGATGCCGCGGATGGATGGGCTGGAGCTGTTGACGCGGCTTCGCCGAGACTCGGCGCTGCCGGTCATTTTCCTGACCTCGAAGGATGACGAGCTCGATGAGTTGCTGGGCCTGAAAATGGGCGCAGACGACTACATCACCAAGCCTTTCTCTCAACGCCTGTTGATAGAGCGCATTCGCGCCCTGTTACGACGGGTCCAGCTCGCCGACGAGAACGGGGATGCGAGTGCCGATGCCGATAGCGCGGTAATCCAACGTGGCGACTTGATCCTCGATCCCGCGCGCCATCTGTGTACGTGGCGCGGCGAACCGCTCACGCTCACGGTGACAGAATTTTTGATCCTGCAAGCCTTGGCCGTGCGGCCCGGTCACGTGAAGAGCCGAGATCAATTGATGGACGCGGCCTATAGCGATCAAGTGTATGTCGATGATCGCACCATCGACAGTCACATTAAGCGGATGCGGCGCAAATTCCGTGCAATCGATTCGACCTTCGCCCACATCGAGACTTTGTATGGCATCGGTTATCGATACAGCGAAGGCTGAGCAAACAGAATCAAAATCGCGCGTTGAGAGGCGATTTGAGAGGCGTCGCGCGCGCCGTCAAGAGTCACCCGACGAAACCGAGAATACCACGCATCCGTTTCGCTCCCGCAGGCGGCGGCGCTGGTTTTCACCGATCACACAGCGCATTCTCGCACTCAATTTGCTGGCGTTGGCGATCCTGGTCGCTGGCGTTCTCTATATGGATCAGTACCAGCGCGGGCTCATCGAAGGCCGGCTCGAGGCGTTGACCACGCAAGGCCTGATCATCGCGGCCGCGCTCGGCGAAACTGTCGTCCCGCGCGACCCGACCGCGCCGCAAACCATCAATCCGGAACACGCCGCCTATCTTCTCCAGCCGCTGGCACGCCCAATTCGCACACGCGCGCGGCTGTTTCAAAGCAACGGCGAATTGGTCGCCGATAGCTTGCGGATCGCACGGGCGCGCTCGCTGGTCGAGATCCGCCGACTGCCCGCGCCGCAAGAGGAGACACCGCTCGATCCGTTGCTCGATCGGCTTAACAATTTGATCGACCGGGTGCTGATCGGCGAGCTGCCGCATTATGTCGAATCGCCCTACCAGCGCGCCGAACATTATGCCGAGGTGGTGCGCGCGCTGCGTGGACAAATTGGCGCGCAGGCGCGCGTTGATGCCGACGGCAATATGGTGTTGAACGTCGCCGTTCCGGTCGTGCGCTTTAAGGCTGTCCTGGGCTCACTTATGTTGACCGCGGGCACCGACGACATTCAGTCGCGTGTACGCGAGGTGCGCGGCGACATTCTGCTCTTGGGCCTGCTGGCGGTCGCCATCACGGTGCTACTTTCCCTGTATCTTGCGGGCACGATCGCCAGGCCAATTCGTCAGCTCGCCGCCGGCGCGGAACGCGTGACATCCGGATGGGGTGATGCGCAGGAAATTCCGGACCTCAGTAAGCGTTCCGACGAAATCGGCGATTTGAGCGTTTCGTTGCGGGCGATGACCGAGGCGTTGCGCAAGCGCATCGACGATATCGAGCAGTTCGCGGCGGACGTGGCGCACGAACTCAAAAATCCGCTCACCAGTTTGCGCAGCGCTGTGGAAACGATTCAACGGATCGACGATCCGGATACCCAAAAGCGCTTGTTTGCCGTGCTCGTCGAGGATATCGGCCGAATGGACCGGTTGATCACCGACATTTCGGCCGCATCGCGCCTCGACGCCGAATTGATTCGCGCCACGGCAAGCCCGGTCGACCTGGACGAATTGTTGGGGACCCTGGTCGCCATGCAACGAGAGATGTCGAGCGGCGATGGTCCTGTCGTTGAGTTTGTTCGCGATCAGAGCGGGCCTGTCGAGATTGACGGTGTGGTGGATCGATTGGCTCAGGTCTTTCGCAACCTCATCGACAACGCAGTGACCTTCAGCCCGCCGGGCGGGCGCATCACCGTGCGGCTAAGCCGCCGACTGGATGGCGCGATCGTGATCGTCGAGGATGAAGGTCCGGGCATTCCCGGTTCGAAAACGCGCGCGATCTTCGATCGCTTCTATAGCGAACGTCCTGCCGGTGAGAAATTCGGCACCCATTCCGGACTGGGGTTAAGCATATCGAAGCAGATTGTCGAAGCGCATAAAGGCACGATTTGGGCGGAAAACCGGCCTGGCGACGAGCCCGGAAGCGTCGCGGGTGCGCGCTTCTTGGTCAAGCTACCTTTCTAACGACACGCAATTTTATAGCGCGTTGCACGGGCACCGCAGCGTGCGCCACATGTGCGATGCGGGCGTATTGTCGTTGCCGAGTCCTTCCGCGGGTTGCTTGAAGTGACGGCCGATCACATCCTCGAATTCCTCCAACTCGACAACCACATTCGGATCGAAGGAATAGAGATCGTTCACGCAAATCATGCGGGCGGACATATACCATTTGTGATTGCGCGCATATTCGTAGTCCCGCACGATGTAGGGGTCGACCTCGTAGTCCGCGCCGAAAAACGAGATATAGCTTTCGGGATACGCGTAGCCGACCGAC
Organism: Alphaproteobacteria bacterium; assembly: GCA_028289725.1. Lineage (GTDB taxonomy): Bacteria > Pseudomonadota > Alphaproteobacteria > UBA7887 > UBA7887 > JAKZSU01. The sequence goes on along the minus strand of JANQOH010000243.1, from coordinate 10,097 downwards.
TCGTCCGGAAAGAAACGCAGGCATTGATGCATGCGCACGGCCCAGCTGACTTCTTCGTCCACATAGGGTTCGATCATCTGCGCGCCCCAATAGCCATGGTCGGACCGGATAAAGCCGGAAACGGCGATATCGTGCAACAAGCAGGCGAGGATCATATTTCCTGACAAGCCATTCTTGCGGGCTAGGCGCGCGCTCTGCAAAAGATGCTGCTGCGCCGGCGCGAAGCGATACTTGAAGAAATCCATAAGCGTTGGTTTTTCAGGCATTTGCGGCAGGCGCGGATCTTCACCCATAAGAAGTTGCTTGCCGGTGCCTTGGCCGAACCCGTTGCCAAGCGATTGTTCGCCGTCCGCCAAATGGTATAGCAACGATTTTGTCACCAGACGATTATTGAGGTCTTGCATTTGCTGAGATTCGAGCGCATCGGCCCGTTCGGCAATCGATTGTGTTTTCGCCATGGTTTCGTCCTCAAATACTTGTCGGCGCCGATCTTATTGGCGCGGCGCACGCTATGGCCGATGCGTCCGGAGGTCAATGCAAGCCGCATCGGCAATATGTACGTCGTGCGCGCCTGCCGTCTGCAATAGGATTAAAGCCACGCGAACACAAGAAGGTCGAGGCAATAATGGTGCGCACGCATGGCCGATACGGCTATTCCAACATCACGACGCGGCAACCTTATGATTGGCCGAATGGCACGCGTCTCGCAGTCTATATCGCGCTCAATATCGAACAGTTCAGTTTTGAGGAAGGCAAGGGCGCGGCCATCGCGCCGCCGGACCAGGCGCAGAGCCACAGTATTTTCTCCTGGCGCGATTATGGGAATCGCGTCGGTATTTGGCGGCTTTTTGAGCTGTTTGACGAATTCGACATCCCGATCGAAGCCCAGCTCAACACCGCGATCTATGAACACTGCCCGGATATTCCCGAGGCCTTGCGCCGCCGGGGCGACGAAATTCTTGGCCATGGCGTCACCAACTCGGACGAGCAGGGTGGCCTGGATGAGGCGTCGGAGGCCGCTTTGATCGCGGACGTCACGGATACCATTTCCCGACACGAAGCGGCGCGGCCGATAGGCTGGATGAGTCCGTGGCTGTCAAACAGCGCGGTCACGCCGGACCTGCTGCAAGAGGCGGGCTATCGCTATTTCATGGATTGGACGTGTGACGATCAACCGATCTGGATGACCACACGCAATGGCCGCATCTTGGCGATGCCTTATCCGATCGAATGCAACGATACGCGCGGTGTTATTTGGTACCGCTACAGCGCGCCCGAGTTCGCCGATATGCTGATCGACAATTTCGATGAGATGCTCGTGCAGAGCGCGGCACAGCCGCTGGTCTGCCCGATGTCATTGCATCCATTTGTGGTCGGGCGACCCTATCGTATTCGCCACATGCGCCGCGTGTTCCGGCATATTGCCGCGCATCGCGACCGCATATGGCTTACCCGTCCGCGCGACATATGCGCGCACATTGAAAGTCTGCCACGCGGGCTGGTTCCGGGCGACGACTAAGACGCGCCGTCGCTCATCGCGCTAGTGGACGCTAACCGGCTCCATGTCGTGCTGAAGGATAGCCGCGATCGCCGTGTCGCGATCATCGAGGATCGCCATCTGGTTGCCGTCGGCTGCATAGATGGCGTAACCGGTCTCACCATCGACTTCGACCGGTTTGACATAAGCGAGATGGGGCATGCCCAGCGCGGCCAATTCGGCTGCGGGCAATGTTCTTGGGATCGTAGGATTGGTCATTGATCCGTCTCCATCCAGTTTTTGATCTTGTTATCGCGCCGTTGGTTTAGTCGTCGCCAACCGCTTTTAGTTTTGGCGCATTATTCGTTGGCGATTCGCTTTCGATCTTGATCGTGCGCGTGGTGGACGCAGGCAGCGGTCGATCAATCTCAATATGCAATAGGCCCGTTTCCAAACGCGCGCCGGCAACTTCAAGCCCATCCGCAAGGACGAAATTGCGCTGAAACTGGCGCGCCGCGATGCCACGGTGCAAAAATACCCGCTCGCCGTCCTCGCCTTGGCGTCCGCGGATCATCAGTTGGTTGCCATCCACGGTCACTGCAAGGTCGGCTTCCGCGAACCCCGCCACGGCCAACGTCACCCGCAGACGGGTGTCGTCGAGCTGTTCGATGTTGTAGGGCGGATAAGTATCCTGAGACGATTTGGCGACCCGGTCGAGCAATTGTTCGAACGGTTCAAATCCGAGCAGAAGCGGGCTGTCAAATACGGACATTCTGGGCATCGGACACCTCCATATTGAGCGAGTCGATGGCGATTTTTTGGCTCAATTCCGCCAAAACGCGCCTTCGCGTTCCGCGCTGCAGGCCCGCCGGGCGCCTGCTTAAGCCCACGGCCCATATTCGGCGCCGCGATGTTTAAAATGGGGGTTTCGCGGGCGGCATCAAGGGCGGCCGTGATGCTTTGGTGAGAAGTTTCACGCACAGTCACAGTTGGTGGCAATCGGCGCGAGGCGATTGACCCTGCGTGTCAACCGCACCACTCTTCGGTCATTGCCGCGTCACAGCGCTTGGAGGTCGTGTTGCTGGTCAAAAATTCCCGGGCTTGGGAGCTGCCGGAAGCGGTGGCCACGCCCGAATCCGCCTATTTGAACCGCCGCCAGTTGCTGCAAGGCATGGCCGCCGGGACGGCGGCCGTGGGAAGCGGCTTGATGTCGTCGGTATCCGCCTTCGCGGCACCGCCCGGCGCCGACCTATACCCGTTTACGCGAAACGAGACCTATAAAATTCAGCGCGCGCTGTCCGACGAACAGCAGGTCAACACCTACAACAATTTCTACGAATTCGGCTCGCACAAAAAAATCTACAAGGCCGCGCAGAAACTCAAAACGGACGATTGGACCGTGGCCTTTGACGGTTTGATCGAAGAGCCCTTTGAGATCAACGTCGACGATCTTTTGCGGCAAATGCCGCGCGAGGAACGATTGTACCGGCACCGATGCGTCGAAGCCTGGTCGATGATCGTACCTTGGAGCGGATTCTCGCTGAAAGCACTGGTCGATTTTGCCCGGCCGCTATCCGGCGCGACGCACGTGCGGTTCGAAACGTTCATGGACCGGTATAAAGCCCCCGGCCAACGGCAAAGCTGGTTCCCGTGGCCGTATACCGAAGGTCTGACGATGGCCGAGGCGACCAACGAACTCGCCTTCATCTCGACGGGTCTTTACGGCAAACCGCTAAAGAACCAGAACGGCGCGCCGATACGATTGGTCGTACCGTGGAAATACGGGTTCAAATCGATCAAGTCGATCGTGCGAATCAGTTTCACCGATAGTCAGCCGGCGACGTTTTGGAACACGATCAATGACGAGTTGTATGGCTTTTGGGCGAACGTAAATCCCGATGTTCCGTTTCCGGATTGGAGCCAAGCGACCGAGAAACTGCTTGGCACCGGAAAACACATCCCGACGCGCCTGTACAATGGCTACGGTGAATTTGTCAGCCATCTCTACGACGGGATGGACGCGGACAAAATCTACTTCTGAAGACGGATAGGCCGGATTTCATGAGCCAGGCAATGAACGCCGATATTTGCGTTATCGGCGCGGGATCGGGCGGCTTGAGCGTCGCGGCTGGCGCGAGCCAGATGGGCGCCAATGTGGTGCTGATCGAAAAAGGCGAGATGGGCGGCGATTGCCTTAATTTTGGCTGTGTGCCGTCGAAATCCCTGTTGGCGGCGGGCCACGCCGCGCATGTCATGCGTGACCCTTCGCAATTCGGCATCGCGGCGGTCACCCCAAACGTCGATTTCACCCAAGTGCGGTCGCATGTTCAAGGCGTGATCGCCGCGATCGCGCCACACGATTCGGTAGAGCGCTTCGAGGGTCTTGGCGTTCGCGTGATACGCGATGCGGCGCGCTTTACGGGCCCGAACGAGGTTGTCGCGGGCGAGCACCGGGTCCGCGCGAAACGGTATGTCGTCGCCACCGGATCATCGCCAATGGTGCCGCCGATCCCGGGCCTGGACAAGGTGCCATATTTCACCAATGAAACGATCTTCTCTAATGGCGAGCGACCCGCGCATCTGCTCGTCATCGGCGGCGGGCCGATCGGCATGGAGCTTGCGCAAGCGCATCGCCGGCTTGGCGCGGACGTGACGGTGATCGAAATGGCGCGCCTGTTCGGCAAGGACGATCCTGAACTCGCGCAAATCGTGATCAACCAAGTCGCAGGCGAAGGCGTCGCGCTGGAGGCGGAGACCAAGGTGACCGGTGTTGAGGCGGCGAACGGCGGCGTCGCGGTGCTTGCGGAACGAAACGGGCAATCGGTCCGATTTGAAGGCTCGCACTTGCTTGTCGCGGTTGGACGCAGCGCCAATGTGACAGGACTTGGCTTGGAAGAGGCGGGCGTCGACCATAGTCCACGCGGCATCACTGTTGACGCCGGCCTGCGCACCAGCAATCGGAAAATCTTCGCGATTGGCGACGTTGCGGGTCCTTATCAATTCACGCACATGGCCGGCTATCACGCGGGGATCGTCATCCGGCGCGCGTTGTTCCGGTTGCCCGCGAAAGTGAAATACCAAGCGGTGCCGTGGGTCACGTATACCGATCCCGAACTCGCCCATGTCGGCTTAACCGAGGCGGCGGCGCGGGACGCGCACGGCGACACGATCAAGGTCTTGCACTGGCCGTATGAGGAAAATGACCGCGCGCAAGCCGAGCACCGAACCGAGGGCATGATCAAGGTGGTGACCGACAAGCGCGGCCGCATCCTCGGCGCCACGATCGCCGGCGCCCATGCCGGGGAGCTGCTCTTACCCTGGTGCCTGATGGTCGATCAGCGCATGAAAATTGGTGCCATGGCGTCGGTTATCGCGCCGTACCCGACTCTGTCGGAAGTGAGCAAGCGGGCGGCCGGGTCTTACTACACGCCCAGCCTGTTCAGCGCGCGCACCCGCCGGCTGGTCAAGTTCTTGTTGAAATTCGGGTAATCGCACCCGTGATCGCGCGGCCTTGATGAGCCAAGGTCGAGATCGCTTGGTATAGTCCGCCCATGGCTGAAACAGGAACCACTGTGCGCGTGCCGTTTTGGCGCAGTCTCTCCGGGCGCTTGTTGCTGCTGACGGTGCTGTTTGTCTTGCTCGGCGAGGTGCTGATCTATGTGCCGTCGATCGCGCGATACCGCTTGGCCTACTTGCACGAGCGCGTCGAGGCGGGACACCTTGCGACACTCGCGCTCGAGGCTGCGCCGCGCGGCCAGCTTCAGCCTGAACTGGAGGCGCGGATGCTGGGCCACGCCATGGTGGATGCGGTCGTGCTACGTACGCCGGCACGGTCGAGCTTCATGATGTCTGTCGATATGCCGCCGCCCGTCGACGACACTTTCGATCTGCGCGAGTCGGGTCCCGTCGAACTCATCTTTGATGCCTTTGACGTGATGATCGACGGCAAGGACAAGACCATTCGAGTGCTGGACGAATCGCGGATGGCGCCGGGCACGGTGGTTGAGGTGGTGTTTGGCCAAGGCGACCTCTACAAGTCGATGCGCGACTTTTCGAATCGTATCCTGACTTTGTCGATCATCCTCTCATTGCTGACGGCATCGTCGGTGTTTGTCAGTCTGCAATGGTTGATGATCGGTCCATTGCGCACAATCACCGCGAATTTGGCGCGCTTCCGCAAGAACCCGGAAGATCGGGGGAGCCAAATCGCGGATACGAACCGAAGTGACGAGATCGGCCTCGCGCAGAAAAGTCTGAGCGATATGCAGCGCGATCTTCGCCGTGCACTGCTGCAAAAAACAAGACTCGCGGCACTCGGTTCAGCCATGGGGAAAGTGAACCACGATCTCCGCAACACACTTGCTACGGCAATGATTGCATCTGACAGCCTGGCGCAAAGCGAAGATCCGGCGGTTCAAAAGGTCACGCCGCGCTTGGTTTCCGCAATGGACCGTGCCGTCGCACTGTGCAGCCGGACACTGGATTACGCGCAATCGGATGAACCGGAACTTGAGCCGGCGCGGTTTTCACTCCATCGGATGATCGATGATGTCGCGGAAATCGTCGCGATGGACACCGATGTGAAAATCGATTGGGTTAACGAAGTTCCGGCTGACATCGAGGTCACGGCGGACCATATCCAACTTTTCCGCGTGTTTCAGAATCTTTCGCGTAACGCGTTGGACGCCATGCCAAACGGTGGTCGCATTTGCATTTCGGCGCGCCGCGACAATGACGAGATCGTCATTGACGTTGTCGACAACGGGCCGGGTATTCCTGAGAAAGCGCAGGCCAATCTGTTCCAGCCTTTCGCCGGTTCGGCGCGACCAGGCGGATCGGGATTGGGTTTGGCGATTGCGCGCGAAAACATGCGTTTGCACGGTGGCGACATCACGCTGGCGGAAACCGGCGCCGACGGCACCCGCTTTCGGCTCACGCTGCCGGCGGACTAAGGGCGGCCAAAAACGGCAAGGACGCCGAGCTTACGCTCGGCGCCCCGCACGTGACCAAATCGATTCCTCGCTCCTGCCGCCGAGGCGACGTACGGCGCCAAATCGAACTGGCTGCCGATAGTTGGGCCGGAGAGTCATCGGCGCACGTCCCCGGTCCTCGACCAGCTGCGGCTCAGCAACCGCTTCCAGTCCCCGAGCAACGGATTTGCCGCCGTTGCGGGATTTCGGCCCATCGTCGCACTGCGCGCGCGGCGACGACGGTAGGGGCGGTCTCCGCCTATTAGGACCCGGCGAACCGGGCCTAACGTCCGGCGGTCCCCGTCAGCGCGAAATTCCGTTCGAAATCGAGTAGACCAATGTCGACTTTCGACGGACCGCGCCGCTCCCCGATCGCTGCCGTATGATACGAAGGACCGGATCAACGCTGGTTCGGATCGTGTGCGTGGAAAGTTCGAGAGTCAACGCCACCAACGCGGTTATCCCCGATATCCACACAATCCACCAAATCGATTGTATGCCTACGCATTTTGACACCCAATTTATGGTGTCGGGCCTTTGCACGCACAATGACATTGAGCGCGAAATGTTCGTTCGCGCGCGCCACGCGCCGAATCGGCCTAGCGCCCGATCGCCTGTCCTTCGCGGCGTGGATCGGCGGCGCCGTGCAGCACCGGGCGCCCTGTGTCATAGCGAATATGGATGGCGTGAATGCCGCTGTTCATGTCGCGTATTCTGATCGTGTGCCCGCGATCGCCCAGAGCCGCTTCGAGAGATTCGAGCGCGCTGTCCTGCTCGACCTCGGTGGCCCCGCCGCGATTGCACCGGTGCGGCAAGTCCACGGCCGCTTGTATATCGAGATCCCAATCGAGCACGGCCACCAGAGTTTTCGCGACATAACAAATGATCCGCGAGCCGCCGGGCGAACCGACAACCAAGACCAAACGGTCTTGCGCATCGAAGACCAGGGTCGGCGCCATGGAACTGCGCGGCCGTTTACCGGGCTCGACGCGATTGGCCACGGCGCGGCCATCGCGTTCGGGCGTGAATGAAAAGTCGGTGAGTTGGTTGTTGAGCAGAAAACCGCGCACCATCAAGGCTGAGCCGAACGCAAATTCGATGCTGGTCGTCAGCGCGGCCGCGTTCCCATCGCGGTCGACGACGCTGAGGTGTGATGTGGCCGGCAATTCGGGCGACCGCGCCGGCGCGAGATTGGCGTCTTGGGCCCCAGGCGGCACGCCGGCGACAGCGTCGTCGGCCACGTTTGACGGGTCGATCAGGCGCGACCGGGCACGCAGATAGTCCGCGTCGATTAAGCCGCTAACCGGTACGTCGACGAAATCCGGATCCGCGATGTACAGATCGCGGTCGGCGTAGGCGAGGCGGTTGGCTTCGGCGAACAGGTGCACGGCCTCGACCGAATCGGGCGCGACCGCCGATAGTTCGAAGGGGGCCAGAAGTCCGAGAATTTGCAGCACCGTGATGCCGCCGGAACTCGGCGGTCCCATGCCGCAGATCCGATAGGCGCGATATGGCATGCAGACAGCCGGCCGCTGCTTCGCTTGGTACCCCGCAATGTCTTGCACGCTTAAGGTGCCCGGGTTGACGCGGGCGTGTTGCACGGCGGCCGCGATGTCCGCGGCGATATCACCGGTGTAGAACACATCGGCGCCGCCTTCGGCGATCTGTCTCAGGCTGTCGGCGAATGTTTGGTTGCGCAGAATCGTGCCGACGGCTTTGGGCTGGCCGGAACCGTCGAGGAGATAGTGCGCCACCGCCGGCATGTCCTGAATCGTCGGCACGCGGCCGGCCAAATTGTTGAGACGCGGGCTGATCGCGAAGCCGCTTTCCGCAAGGGCGATGGCCGGTTCAAACAAGCGAGACCAGGGCAGACGGCCGTGGGCTTCGTGCGCCATTTCCAACATACGCAACAAACCCGGTGCGCCGACCGACTCGCCGCCAACCAGGGCTTCCAGATAGCCGGGCCGGCTGCCGTCGGGATTGAGGAACATATCCTCGGTCGCGCCAGCCGGGGCTGTCTCGCGGCCGTCATAGGACGCGACCGCACCGGTATCGGCCTGATAATGAAGCAAAAACGCGCCGCCCCCGATGCCGGAGGATTGCGGCTCGACCAAATTAAGCACCAACTGCATCGCGATCGCGGCATCGACGGCGCTGCCGCCCTCGGCAAGGATCGCCGCGCCGGCCTTGGCGGCGTGCGGATTGGCGGCAACGACCATGTCTTGCTCTGCTATGGCGCCGGTCTGTTGTGCGGTTCCGGTCCCCACTTCGGGTTGGATGTCTTGATCCGATGCATAAGCGGCGATTGGCGTGGCGAGCAGAAAGATGGTCGCCGCGAGGATGTGCTGCGGTCTCGCCGGGCCGCGTCGTCTGAGTCGTTTCATGCCGGCCATCCTATGCGGCCCTGGCGCGGTGGCAAACCGGCGGCAAAAACCGGCATGTTGCAGCGCAATTTTTGGGCATTGACCCGAACCGACACCCGGGTCTAGGGTGCCAGCCATGTCTGGTGAGAAAGCCAGGAAATCTGCGGCCGACACGCAGGTCCAGATATTCGAGACGGTGGCGGATTTGCGTGCGTGCGTTGCAAAATGGCGGGCCGCTGGCCTGACCGTCGCCGTGGTCCCGACCATGGGCTTCCTGCACCGCGCGCACATCGCCATGATCGAGGCGGCGCAGGCCCGGTGTGACCGGGTTGTTGTGACCATCTTCGTCAATCCCAAGCAGTTCGGCGAGAACGAAGACTTCGACACCTATCCGCGCGACCTGTCCGGCGATCTCGCCAAACTTGAAGAAGCCCGCACGGACGCCGCCTTTACGCCGCTGGCGCGCGAGATGTATCCGCCGGGCTTTGCGACAAGCGTTCTGGTTGCCGATCTGACCGATGGGCTTTGCGGTGCGTCGCGTCCGGGCCACTTCGATGGCGTCTCCACCGTGGTCACCAAATTGTTGCTGCAGTGCCAAGCCGACGACGCGATGTTTGGTGAGAAGGATTTTCAGCAGCTTCAGGTCGTGCGGCGCCTGGTGCGCGATCTCGACATTCCCGTTCGGATCGTTCCCGTGCCGACGGTCCGGGAGTCGGATGGGCTGGCGATTTCATCGCGCAACGTCAAATTGTCGCCGAAACAGCGCGCTGTCGCGCCGACGCTTTATGGCGAGCTGTGCCGCGCCGCGGAACGGATCGCCGGCGGCGCATCGATCGGCGAGGTCGAGGCGGAGGGGCGCGCGGCGCTGCTGAACGCCGGTTTCGACAAAGTCGATTATTTCGAGGCGCGCGAGGCGGCGACCTTGACCCCGATGGTCGGGCTCGATGCGCCCGCGCGCATGTTTGCCGCGGCGTTTCTGGGCGAAGCGCGCTTGATCGACAATGTGCCGATCGGAGACGGCTGAGCCGCCGCGCCCTGTTTTAGGTCGACTCACCTTCGAAGAGGGAAAGAAAACACCCGGCGATCAGCCATGATCCGTCGGGCTGCTGTTGCATGGGATAGTGCGCGACGAAACTTCGACCGTCGGGGCCAACCACCAAAACTTCCTGGATTGGCAGCGTGCCACTCGTGTCTATGTCGCGGAAGGCCACGTCGCTCGGCCGATAAACCGGTCGATAACCACCCCGGACCATCTCGATGAAAGTGGCGGCATTGCCAAATTTTTCG
>JANQOH010000212.1 GCA_028289725.1 Alphaproteobacteria bacterium | reverse complement strand
GAGTTTGAAGAACCGATTGATCTCGACAGCGCGCGCGATGCCCTCTGGAACGCCGAAGGCTTGCAACTGATCGACGATCCGGAAGAGAACCTGTACGTTACGCCGATCGAAAGCGTTGGCGAGTTCGACGTATTCGTCAGCCGCTTGCGTGAGGATCCCACCGTGCCGTACGGCCTCAATATGTGGGTTGTCGCCGACAATTTGCGCAAAGGCGCGGCGCTGAACACGGTTCAGATCGCGGAAGCACTCATCGACGGGTACATGTAATCGCGATCGATCGTTGGGATGATTGCCAAGGCAATCATATGTCGTGAGCTCGGGCCGCCAGAAAGCCTGTCATTTGACGATCTGACCTTACCGGAACCGCAATCCGGCGAGGCGCTCGTTCAGGTTCGAAGGATCGGCGTCAACTATCCGGACAAGTTGATTGTGGCCGGCGATTACCAGCTCAAGCCGCCATTGCCTTTCGTCCCCGGCACGGAGGTCGCGGGCGAGATTGTCAAAATCGCCGAGTCTGGACACGAGCCGCCGCCGCACATCGAAGTCGGCGCACAAGTTATGGCGACCATGCGAACCGGCGCTTATGCGACGGCGGCGGTCGTGCCGTTTAGCGCGGTTCGACCGGTTCCCGATGGCTTTTCGCTGTCGCAAGCAGCTGCCCATCCGGTCGGCGCGCAAACCGCCTATGTATCGTTGATCGAGCGGGGGACACTCGCCGCTGGGGAAACGGCATTGATCTTGGGCGCAGCCGGCGGCGTCGGCTTAGCGGCCGTGCAGCTTGCGCGCACCTTGGACGCGCGCGTGATTGCCGTGGCGAGCACAGCCGAGAAACGTGCTGCGGTGCGCGCTGCCGGCGCGCACGAGGCGATTGCGGCCGATGATGACCTTCGGACTGCGGTCTTGGACCTAACGGACGGCCGTGGCGTCGATGTGGTTTATGATCCGGTAGGCGGAGCCGCGTTCGACCAGGCTATCCGCACGCTCGCCTGGGGCGGCCGCTATTTCGTCGTCGGCTTTGCGTCCGGCCAAATACCCACTGTCTCGGTCAATTATGCCTTGATCAAAGGGATATCGATCATCGGCGTTCGCGCCGGCGAATACGTCCGACAGCGGCCTGAATTGGGCCCCGTCATACACGCAGCCATCGATCAGCTTGCCTCCGACGGCAAGCTTGTGCCGCATATCCATGCAGAACTGCCATTGTCGGAAGCTGCGCACGCACTGCGCATGCTCGAGCGCCGCGAAGTGATCGGAAAGCTCGTCTTGGTCGCTTAAGTCAGTCGCTTGGCATAGGCCCCGCGACAAGTTCCGGGTCCAACCGAACCTGGTACCAATTGAACCGCCAATCCAGGTGCGCGCCGGTCACGCGTCCCGTCGCGCCGACCGTCGCGATTTGCTGGCCTTGTTCCACCGCGTCGCCCACCGATACGGTGATTGCATCAAGGTGCAGATAACTTGAGCTGATTCCGTGGCCGTGATCGACGATTACAGTCTTGCCGCTCAAATACAGGTCTTCGGCGAGAATCACTGTGCCGGCCGCCGTCGAGGCGACTGGCGTTCCAGTCTCCGCCGCCACATCGACACCGAAATGCGGTGCGCGTGGCTCGCCATTGAGCACGCGTCGCGAGCCAAAGATGCCTGTAATCGGACCTTTTACCGGCCAAATGAACGCGTCCAGAAACGCTAGCTGGTCGCTCTCGGTTTCACGCGCCGTTTGTACTCGCTCGCGGTCCTGCCGAATACGAGCGAGCGTTTCTTCGTCGGGCGAAACCATTTTCGGCGGCAGTCCGTCGATGTGTTGCTCCTGATATTCGCGCTGCTCAATTTGCAAGAACTGGCGTCGTCTCGACCCGTCCGGACAACGCGCACGCAGAACCCCCCAATTCGGTTGATCCGGCCGAAATCCAATCACAAAATTTCCATCGTCCGAGACTTTCACGAGAATGCTGTCAAACTCGATCGTGCATCCCGGATCCGTTTGGCCAAAGAGTATGCCGCCTTGAATCGGCGTGCCCTTAAGCGCCAATTTCGCGGCATGCGAGTCCGTGCTGAAAAAAACCAGTAGCAATGCAAATAAAAGAATAGTCTGTTTCACAGCAACGACCCTTGTGACCCATCATCAGATTTGGCTTTAGACCGCTTCGCCTTCGGCGGCGTACTTTGGTCGCCCAGGGCTGTGCCCACACGGCCGTCATGAAACTCGATCTCTAAATGGTGCGCACGGCGCGCAGCCTTCGCATCGGTTACGATGCCGCCGCCCTCAGCATGAACAACCGCGTAACCGCGCGCCAGTACATTGCGGTAACTGTAGCTGTCAAGCAGCGCGCCAAGGTTATCCAGCTTTTGTCTGCGTGCGGTCACGCTGCGTGCGAATGCGTGCTCCATGCGCGCATCGCCGACCCAACGATCGAGCGCGGCTCGGGCACCTTGGCTCATCGTGCTGCCAATACTGGTCAGGCGTTGCGCTTCGAGCGCGAGTTTTGAGCGCGCTTCCACAATGAGTTCGCGCGGGCTTTTTAGCGACAATCCGGCGCGCGTCAGCCGCGCCCGCCGGCGTTCCAGGGCCACGCCGATCATGCGCCGTAGATTCTCGACCCGATCGTCAAGTCTCTGCGCCGCTTCGCCGAGCAGTGCCTGAGGCCGCGGCAAACCGCGCGCCAATCCGTCGACCTCGCGGCGTCTTTGTTCCACCTGTCGCGCCATCGATCCGGACAGCTGGCGCGCGAGGTCAAGCAGTAAGAGGCTCAGTTCAGCGCGCACGGGCACCGCCATTTCCGCCGCGGCCGTCGGGGTCGGCGCGCGATGATCCGCCGCGAAATCGATCAGCGTGGTGTCGGTTTCGTGGCCTACCGCGCTGATCAGCGGGATGGCGCTGTGCGCGGCGGCGCGGACGACGACTTCCTCGTTGAAGGCCCAAAGATCTTCGATGGACCCGCCGCCGCGCGCTACGATCAACAAGTCAGGGCGCGGGACGGCCCCGTCCCGCGCCCTGAC
>JANQOH010000208.1 GCA_028289725.1 Alphaproteobacteria bacterium | reverse complement strand
GTTGCCGCTGACTCCACGGGCGCCATCGATTGGTATTTCAAGGCGGCGGGGGCCGGCAACATGGTCGCCCGCACGCGCCTCACCGAACTCGGCGTCAGTGCCGACAACGCGGTCATGACCGCCGCGCCCAACGCGCCGGAGGGTTTTGGCGAACTACCTGATTTGCAATGGCAAGCGCCGGGCCTCGGTGGACCGCTGTCTGTGACGAACTCGGACGCTACCGTGTCCGTGCCAGCGAGCGCAGTCGTGTCACCGGATTAAGGCGCTATCGCTGATGAACCCGGTCGGCGTCAGCCGTCGGCGCGGCGAAACGTGGCGAAGGGCGGGGCAAACAAATTGCTTGAATCCGCTGCTTCCAAATAAGCGGCGAGTGCGGTGGGCGATGCGTCGAGAACGATCTCGTTGAACCACTGCCCTATGGTCACGCTGCCGCCGATAATGCCGTTTTCAATGTCGGCGATGATCGCCTCTTCGGCCATGAACGAAATGGCGACTTGCCCGTCTTCGGTGAACATATAGCGGCAAATGACAAAGCCCGGATCGTCGTCTTCGTCGATGATCTCGTCTTCGATTACGCGCGCCGTCAGATAATCACCGTTGCTCAAACGCGTTGTCCAAGCGTGCACGATAAACGGGTCTTCGTCGCTCGGTTCACCGTTTTCATCCAACGAAATCGTAAAAATCCGCAGACGATCACCCGACAATTCCGTCACTTCGGCGCGGATCGTCTCGCCATCGGATTCACCGATCCAATTGCCAAGCAATCGTGTGTCGTTCGCGTCGTGCGGCAAGGGGTTAAGGGCGCGCGGCACGCAACCAAGGACAAGCGCGCAAATGATTAGCCCGGCAGCGAGTACATTTATCCGTTTCTTATTGATCATTCGCCACCCGTACTATGTCAGGTGTTTGATGCTCCGTCCGCGCGCGGATGTCCATGGCGCGGAATTCGAGCGGGTCGGCTTCGTCGTCGCGGCCCAGGCGCCTGAGAACTTTGACCAAGCGCTCCATGGTTCCGGCGAGGAAGGCATGGTCGGGGCCCAAATAGGCTTCGTCGATTTCGACCATTTGGGCGAGGGTTTGCGCCGCATCGGAATCGCGGCCGGCGGCGACATAAAGGCTGGTGAGTGCGTCGAGCGCCGCGCCTTCAAGCAAGCGGTTGTCGCCAGCGGCTTCCGGATTGGTTTGGCGGATGGTGACAGCGGCTTCGGCGCTTTCGATCGCCTGATCAAGTCTGTCGAGCTGCTGGTAGGCTTGCGCGAGACTCAGCAGATCAAATGCAATCTGGGGATCATTTGCGCCATAGAGAGACTTCCGCAATTCGATAGATTGGACGCGGTGGCCGGCGCTTTCCGCCGTTTGGTCGCCCGCCTGTAAGGCCTCGGCCAAGCGCTCGTGCGCGCCCAAAGCCGCGAACCGCAAGCGTTCGGCGCCGTCCTCGATCGCGCTGAGCGCCCGGCGTTCATAAGCGATCGCCAGATCATGTTCGCCGGCCTTTTCGTGAACCATGGCCAAATCGCGCAGTGACTCGATCTGCCGATGGTCGCCGGCGAGGAAGGATTCCGACAGGGCAAGAGCTTGTTCAAATCGGTCGCGTGCGGCGGCGAGGTCACCGGCGATCGCTGCGTGGTGGCCCTCGGTGTCGCGTTGTTCCCAACGGCAGCTCGGACAATCGGCTCGTGCATTGGAGACGCCGCTCAAAATGATGGCCGTGGCGAGGAAGGCCATATTGCTGTGAAATCGCTTCATGTGAATTCCATTTTCTGCGCTGTCGTCGCGGCGAGGCGCAACACATAGGTGACCGCGCCCGCCGTGTCATGGGGCGGGATAAATGCGCGGCCATCTTGGCGAGTGACGGCCCCAGGCAACACACTCGAAAATACCTGCGGTCGTGTTTGAGCACGTCGAAAATTTCGTCGTTGTTCCCGATAGTTACGCGCGAAGGGCCGAAAATTTTGACGCAATCGGCAAAAAATTTGCGCCGGCATGTATGAAATTTTTATTTCGCTTCCGGATGGACCGGAGCGAGCGAGACAAAATCCGGCGTTTTCAAGAGGTTACGGGCGCATCTCGTGAATCGTGCCGGACACGGCTCTGCACATTGCCACCTTCCCTAAAGCGCCATTTTTCCGTACAAGAGCGTCCGCAAAATATGTCGCGCGGAGCGGCCGGGCCCAGGTCTGGTCGCGATTGGGCAGGAACGAGCGGATAGTGCCCAACGTGGTTCGGCTCCAGGACAAGTAAGTCGGGTCACGCGCTATCAACAGCCTTGGGCTAGGCCGGTCGGGGACGGTACAATCCGGCCAGGAGTGCAAGGGGGGCAGCGACAAGTGGTTCCTGCCACAAGCAGTACCGCATGGCGGGCTTGCCACGCGTTTTTTTGACGCGGCCGGCAGCACGGGACAGCGGTGCTGACTCTGTGGCTTGGCTCGCGACGGCACGCGCGCCGCGATAGCTGGAGTTTGAGGATGGATGAGGTAAGGCGGACAGAGAAAGCAGGGCTCTATGATCCGGAGCTCGAGCATGACAATTGCGGCATTGGCTTCGTCGTCAATATCAAAGGCCGCAAAAGTCACGAAATCATCCGCCAGGGCCTGCAAATCCTCGTCAACCTTGACCACCGCGGCGCCGTGGGCGCCGATCCGCTCGCGGGCGACGGCGCCGGCCTGCTGCTGCAAGTGCCGGACCGGCTGTTCCGCGAAACCAGCGGTGAGCTGGGCATCGACCTTCCGGCGGTCGGCGATTATGGCGTCGGGCAAGTGTTCCTGCCGCGCGATGACGCCACGCTGGCGGAATGTGTTTCCAGGATCGAGAAAACTGTCGCGGACGAGGGCCAAGTGGTTCTGGGCTGGCGTGACGTGCCGACCGACAATGCCTGTCTCGGCGAGAGCGTAAGAGACGGCGAACCGATCGTACGCCAAGTGATCGTCGGCCGTGGCGACGGTTTGGAAGATCAGGACGCGTTCGAACGTAAGCTGTACATCATCCGCAAGCGGGTGTTGCGCGGCGTGCGCGTTGACGCGGCCGATCCGTCCGACACGTTCTATATCCCGACCTTTTCGTCTCGGACGATTGGGTACAAAGGCATGGTTCTGTCGGGGAACCTGCGCAAATACTATCTCGATCTCGATGATGAACGGATGGAGTCGGCGATGGCGCTGGTGCACCAGCGCTTTTCGACCAACACCTTCCCTTCGTGGAAGCTGGCCCAGCCGTTCCGCTATCTCTGCCACAATGGCGAGATCAACACCGTGCGTGGCAACATCAATTGGATGGCCGCGCGCCGCCACACCATGATCTCGGACATTCTGGGCGATGATCTCGACAAACTATGGCCCTTGATCGGTGAAGACGCGTCGGACTCGGCGACCTTCGACAACGCGCTCGAACTGTTGGTCGCGGGCGGTTATTCGCTGCCGCACGCCATGATGATGATGATCCCGGAGGCGTGGAACAACAATCCGTTCATGAGCGACGAACGCCGTGCCTTTTACGAGTATCACGCGGCATTGATGGAGCCGTGGGATGGTCCCGCCGCGATCGCGTTTACTGACGGCCGGCAAATCGGCGCGACGCTCGACCGCAACGGGTTGCGCCCGGCACGCTACGTGGTGACCAACGATGATCTGGTGATCATGGCCTCGGAAGAGGGCGTGTTGCCGGTGCCGGAAGAAAACATCGTTCAGAAATGGCGGCTGCAGCCGGGCAAGATGTTCCTGATCGATATGGAGCAGGGCCGCATCATCAGTGACGATGAAGTGAAAGCGGAACTTGCCAAGGCAAAGCCGTATCAAGACTGGCTCGACCGGACGCAGATTCAGCTTGAAGACCTGCCGCGCGAGGTCGGTCCGTTGCCCCCGGACCCCGTGACGTTGCTGCTGCGGCAGCAGGCGTTTGGTTACAACCAAGAAGACATTCGCCAGTTCCTGACGCCCATGTCGATGACCGCGCAAGACCCGGTCGGCTCGATGGGGCGCGACACGCCGATTGCGGTGCTGTCCGACCGGCCGAAGCTGCTGTTCGATTACTTCAAGCAAACATTCGCGCAAGTCACCAATCCGCCGATTGATCCGATCCGCGAGGAATTGGTGATGTCGCTGGTCTCGTTGATCGGACCGCGGCCCAATTTGCTGGACCCGGACGATGCCGGGTCGCGGAAACGGCTGGAGGTCTATCAACCGATCATCAGCAACCTCGATTTGGAGCGGATTCGCCAAATCGAAAACCATATCGATCACGGCTTCCGCACCTACACGCTGCACATGACGTATGACGCGAGCGAAGGTGCGGACGGCATGAAGCCCGCCATGGAACGCCTGTTCGAGCGCGCCGAGCAGGCGGTGCAGCGCGGCTACAACATTCTCATTCTGTCGGACCGCGGCATCGACGCCGGCAACATCCCAATTCCGTCGCTATTGGCGACGGCGGGCGTGCATCATCACTTGATCCGCGAGGGCTTGCGCACCGGTGTTGGTTTGGTGGTCGAGACCGGCGAAGCGCGGCGCGTACATGATTTTTGCCTGCTGGCTGGTTATGGTGCGGAAGCAATCAATCCGTACCTGGCGTTCGACACGATTTCCGCCATGCGGCCGAAATTGCCGGAACTAGTCGACGAGCAGGAGTTGCACAAGCGGTACATCAAAGCAGTCGACAAGGGCATTTTGAAAGTGATGTCCAAGATGGGCATCTCGACCTATCAGTCCTATTGCGGCGCGCAGATCTTCGACGCGGTTGGCCTGTCGGATGAGTTCTTGGAGCGCTATTTCACCGGCACGCGCTGCGCCATCGGCGGCATCGGCATTGACGAAGTGGCGGGTGAGGCCGTGCGCCGACACGCCATCGCCTATGGCGGTGTTTTGCCGTACCGTCGCGCGCTGGAGGCCGGTGGCGAACTTGCTTATCGGCTGAAGGGCGAAATCCACGCCTGGACCCCGGAAACCATCGCACTTCTGCAGCACGCCGCGCGATCGGCGGACGAAAAGAAGTATCGCGCTTTCGCGAAAAAGATGAACGATCAGGACCGCAAGCTTCGCAACTTGCGCGGCCTGTTCGAACTGAACTTAGCCGACGAACCCATCCCGCTCGAAGAGGTCGAGCCGGCGGCCAATATTTTGCGCCGGTTCGCCACGGGCGCGATGTCGTTCGGGTCGATCTCCTGGGAAGCGCATACCACATTGGCGATCGCCATGAACCGCATTGGCGGCCGGTCGAACAGCGGTGAAGGCGGCGAGGAAAAGCAGCGTTATACGCCGCTCGAAAACGGCGATTCCATGAGCTCGGCAATTAAACAAGTTGCCTCGGGCCGTTTCGGCGTCACGACCGAATATTTGGTCAATGCTACCGATCTGCAAATCAAAATGGCGCAAGGCGCGAAGCCGGGCGAGGGCGGTCAGCTGCCCGGACACAAAGTCGATGAATGGATCGCGCGGGTGCGCCATTCGACACCGGGTGTCGGGTTGATTTCACCGCCGCCGCATCACGACATTTATTCGATCGAGGATCTGAAGCAGTTGATCCACGATTTGAAGAACGTCAATCCGAAGGCGCGGGTCAGCGTAAAACTGGTGTCCGAAATCGGTGTTGGCACGGTCGCCGCGGGCGTCGCGAAAGCGCACGCCGATCACGTGACGATTTCCGGCTTTGAAGGCGGTACCGGCGCGAGCCCGATTACATCGGTTCAATCCGCCGGCAGCCCGTGGGAAATCGGCCTTGCGGAAACACACGAAACGCTTGTTCGGAACCGTTTGCGCGGCCGGATCGCGGTGCAGGTTGACGGTGGCTTCCGCACTGGGCGCGATGTGGTGATCGGCGCACTTTTGGGTGCCGACGAATTCGGCATCGCGACAGCCGCCCTGGTTTCCGCCGGCTGTATCATGATGCGCAAATGCCATCTCAATACCTGTCCGGTCGGTATCGCGACCCAAGATCCGGAGTTGCGCAAGCTGTTCACCGGCCAACCGGATCATGTCATCAACTACTTTACTTTCGTGGCTAACGAAGTACGCGAGTTGATGGCGGCGCTCGGCTTCCGGACGTTCGACGATATGATCGGACAGCGCGACAAGCTGCAGATGCGCGGCGCGATCGAGCATTGGAAAGCGCATCAGCTTGATTTGTCCAAAATCCTGCATCAGGTCGTGGCCGATCCCGGCGTCGCGATTTACCAGTGCGAAGCGCAAGATCACGGTCTCGACAAGGCGCTCGACAATCGCTTGATCGACGAAGCGCGGCCCGCGCTCGAGAATCAAACCGCGGTCTTGATTGACACGCCGGTGACCAATGTAAATCGCACGGTCGGTGCCATGCTGTCGGGTGAAATTGCGCGCCGGTATGGCCATGACGGCCTGCCGGAAGGCACCATCAAGGTCAAGTTCCACGGCAGTGCCGGGCAAAGCTTCGGCGCGTTCCTCAGCCGGGGTGTGACCTTTGAGCTTGAGGGTGCCGCGAACGATTATGTTGGCAAGGGATTGTCCGGCGGGCGGGTGATCATCTATCCGGCCCGCGCCGGTAACTTCGCGCCGGAGCAGAACATCATCGTCGGCAACACCGTGTTGTATGGCGCGGTGGAAGGTGAGTGCTTCTTCCGCGGAGTCGCGGGTGAGCGGTTCGCCGTGCGCAACTCAGGCGTGACCGCGGTGGTCGAAGGGTGTGGCGATCATGGTTGCGAAAATATGACCGGCGGTGTGGTGGTCGTGCTGGGTCAAGCCGGGCGCAACTTCGCGGCCGGGATGAGCGGCGGCATCGCGTACGTGCTCGACGAAGAAGGCGATTTTGAACAGCGCTGCAATTTGGCCATGGTTGAGCTTGAGCCGATCGCCGACGAAGACCAGGCGGCGGAAGATTACGAGCATCAACGCGGTGATCTCGAGGCGCATGGCAAGGTCGACGTGGTGCACGATATGACGCGCCATGACGCGCAGCGCCTGCGCGGCTTGGTGGAACAGCATTACGAGCACACCAAGAGCGAACGCGCGCGCAAGATTTTGGATTTGTGGGATCAATATTTGCCGAAATTCGTCAAGGTCATGCCGGTGGATTACCGCCGCGCGTTGCTTGAAATGCAAGCGGCGTCACGCATGGCCGAACCGCCCGCCGCCATGGCGCAAGCAGGTGAATAAACAGAATGGGTAAGCCAACAGGTTTTTTTGAGATTGAACGCCGTGACCGGCGTTATGAACCGGTCTCGGAGCGCGTGCGTCACTATCGTGAGTTCGTTATTCCACTAACGGATCAGGAAGCAAGCGATCAAGGCGCGCGGTGCATGGATTGTGGCATTCCTTACTGCCACACGGGTTGCCCTGTGAACAATCTGATCCCCGATTGGAACGATTTGGTCTATCGCGGCGAATGGCGCACCGCGCTTGAGACCTTGCATGCGACCAACAATTTCCCGGAGTTCACGGGCCGCATCTGCCCGGCGCCGTGCGAAGCGGCGTGTACGCTGAACATCAGCGACCGCCCGGTGACAATCAAGACGATCGAAAATGCGATCATCGACAAAGGCTGGGAAGAAGGCTGGGTGCAGCCGCGCATCGCCGCGCGCCGCACCGGCAAGCGCGTCGCGGTGATCGGCTCCGGTCCCGCAGGCATGGCGGCGGCACAACAGCTCGCGCGCGCCGGCCACGCGGTTACCATTTACGAGAAGAACGCGCGCCTGGGCGGCTTGCTGCGGTACGGCATTCCGGATTTCAAGCTGGAGAAGCACACGATCGATCGCCGTATGGCGCAAATGCGCGCGGAAGGCATCGAATTCCGTCCGAACACCCATGTCGGTGTCGACGTGCAAATGGACGAGATCACCGAAATTTATGACGCGACCGTGCTGTCCGGCGGTTCGGAAAAACCGCGCGACATGCCAGTGCCGGGCCGGGAGTTGGACGGCATTCACTACGCCATGCGCTTCCTCACGCAACAGAACCGGCGCGTGGCGGGCGAGCATATCGGCGACAATCTGCCGATCACGGCGGAAGGCAAGAACGTCATTGTGATCGGCGGCGGTGACACGGGGTCCGACTGTGTCGGCACGTCAAACCGCCACGGCGCGAAGTCGATCACGCAATTGGAGATCATGCCGAAGCCGCCGGAGGTCGAGGACAAGGCGTTGACCTGGCCGGATTGGCCGCTCAAGCTCCGCACCTCCAGCTCACACGAAGAGGGCGCCGACCGCGATTGGTCTGTTTCCACCAAGGCGTTTCACGGGTCGAACGGCGCGGTCGAATCCCTGGAACTTGTCCGTGTCCGCTGGGAGCCCGGCGAAAACGGCCGCATGAACATGGTCGAAGTGCCGGACAGTTCCTTCCATCTCGACGCCGATTTGGTGCTACTCGCCATGGGCTTCGTGCATCCGGTGCATGAAGGCATGATCGAGCAGCTCGGTGTCGATCTGGACGCGCGCGGCAATGTCGCGGCCAACGAGACCGACTATCACACCTCAATCGAGGGCGTGTTCGCCGCCGGCGACATGCGACGCGGCCAATCGCTGGTGGTCTGGGCCATCCGCGAAGGCCGCCAATGCGCCCGCGCCGTCGACGCCTTCTTGATGGGAAGCTCGAACCTGCCGGGGTGAACGTCGGTCGGTGCGGTACGGCTGGGCTGATCGACGAACCGCCATACATCTTGCAAAAAGTTTGGCTGGGGCGCCTGGGATCGAACCAGGGATCACGGGATCAAAACCCGTTGCCTTACCGCTTGGCTACGCCCCAATCGCGGGGCCCTTACCTAGCGTATTCTTGGCCCTGTTGACAACGCCTCGTGATCCGATATTGAGGCGCGGCACATGGACCCATTTCGACCGAGGACTGGCGCATGGCTGACGCGAAGATTATCGACGGCAAGGCGTTCGCCGCCGGCTTGCGGGAAAATGTCGGCAAACAGGTTGCCGCGCTGAAGGCGTCATATGGTTTAACCCCCGGCCTCGCGGTGGTGCTGGTCGGCGAGGATCCGGCGAGCCAGGTCTATGTGCGCAACAAAGGCAAGCAGACGCGCGAAGCCGGCATGAACAGCTGGGAGCATCGGATGAGTGATCAGGCGTCGCAGGCCGAGGTGCTCGCCAAGGTCGCCGAGCTCAACGCCGATCCGGCGGTGCACGGCATTTTGGTGCAACTGCCGCTGCCGCCTCAGGTGGATTCGGCAGCG
>JANQOH010000180.1 GCA_028289725.1 Alphaproteobacteria bacterium | reverse complement strand
CCACATTGGCCGCGTCGATGCCGAGCACGTATGCGACCGTCGGCTGGACGCCGGCGGGAAACTGGCAGCCGTCGTGGATCAGCACGCCCGTCTCGGTCGGCTCGATCACGCAATTCAGCGGTTCCATCGGCGCATGGGCCAAGTTCGGGAACAGGAAATCCGCCTCAACGACCGTGTCCGCGCCGGCAATCGCCGCGCCCGATGCAGCGAAATCCCCGCCCGCCGCGGCTTGAAACTCCGGCGTATCCAACGCGCTTTGGTGAACCGCGATCAGTTCGTCGCTTGATCGGGTTTCCGCCGTCGAAAAATCCCATTCGGCCACGATGGCGTCGCGCGCTTGGATCGCCGCCCAGGTATTTTTGGCATAGACCGCGACACCGGTTCCGGTGGGCAGGGCTTTGGCATCGACGTAGCCAGAAACCTTGGACGCGGCCGCAGCATCGAAAGTCGTGAGCATGGCACCGAACCGTGGCGCGCGCAGGATCACGGCTGTGACCATACCCGGCACCTTCACATCCATGGCAAAGGTGGTTTGTCCTTTGGTCTTGCCCGGCGAATCTTTGCGCGGCAGCCCATCCATGCCGATCAGCCGGAACGCGGACGGGTCCTTCACCGCCGGGTCTTCGGACGGCGACAGGGTCGCGGCTTTTGCGACCATTTCACCGAAATGGGCGGACTTGTTGCCTGACTTCAAGATGCCGTTTTCGATCGTAATGTCCGAGGCCGGCACGCCCCAGGTCTCGGCGGCGGCGGCGACCAACACCTCGCGCGCGGCGGCGCCCGCCTTGCGGTACTGCATGAAGGAGTTGGCAATGGCGGTGGACCCGCCGGTGCCTTGCGCATTGAAGAAAAGGTTCTTGTACTTTTCGTTATCGGCGTGGGCGAGGTCAACTGCCAAAGTCTCCCAATCCGCGTCAAGCTCTTCGGCCACCAAGGTGGCGAGTCCGGTCGTGGTGCCCTGCCCCATTTCAAAATGCTTGATCACCACATGCACCACGCCATCGGGCGCGATGCGCACAAACGGGTTGATCTCGGCCGTGGCGTCACCGACGGCGAAGACGCCGTCCGGGCGCAGGCCAACGATGAGCGCCGCGCCGGTGGCGGCAGCGCCGGAAAGAAAGGCGCGACGTGTCGTTTGAAGCGTCATGGGTCAGCCCTCCATAATGGCGGCGGCGTGGTGGATGGCCGCCCTGATCCGGTGATAGGTCGCGCAACGACAAGCATTGCCCGCCATCGCTTCGTTGATATCGTCGTCGGACGGTTTCGGCGTGGTCGCCAGCAGGTTCACCGCCGACATGATTTGGCCGGACTGGCAGTAGCCGCATTGCACGACGTCGAGATCGCGCCACGCGGTCTGCACCGCCGTCGCGGCCGGGCCGGATACGCCTTCGATGGTGGTGACGTCCATGCCCGCGACGTCTTCGATCGCCGTGATGCACGAGCGCATGGGCGATCCATCGACATGCACGGTGCAGGCACCGCAGGACGCGACGCCGCATCCGAACTTGGTACCCGTCATGTCGAGTTCATCGCGCAAGACCCAAAGCAGCGGCGTATCGGGCGGAGCTTCGACGCTGAAAGACTTGCCGTTCACAGTCAGATTGATCGCCATCCGTAGCCTCCTTGTCACGCATTCGGACTATTTGTCATTGCGACATTTTTCGTCTGTTTGTCAGAATTGACAAAATGACGCGGAATGTCAATATGTCTTTTATGGATTCGCGTGAGGAAAAAATCATCAAGGCGGCGATCGCCGTGTTCGTGCGCTATGGCGTCAAGCGCACCACGATGAACGACATTGCGAACGAAGCGGGGCTGGTGCGGCAAACGCTCTACACCGTTTATGCCAACAAGGAAGAAGTGATGCGCGCCGCGATCCGCTGGCACGCGGACCACGCGCTCGCCACAATCGAGGCCGAATGCGCGGACGTCGACGCGCTCGGCGACCAGCTCGACATCGTGTTCAAGCACCTCGTCATTAAGCCGTTCGAAGAACTGATGTCGACGCCACACGCGGACGATATCGTGCATGGCCTCAACGAAGCGGCGCGCGAGGAAATCGACCAAGCCGAAGCGCGCTATATCGCGGCCTTGGAAACGCTTTTCGCGCCCTACGAGAAACAGATTCGGGCGCGCGGCATGAGCCCGGGCCAGCTCGCGGATCTGGTCGAAAATTCCTGCGTCGGCTTCAAACACAAAGCCAAGACAAAGAAGCACCTATTGGAGCTCCTAGCATCGCTGAAAGCCCTGGTGCTCCATTCCGCCGGCCAGGCTTAGCGGTCGCTCGCCCGGGAGACGGAGCACCGCATGCATGACGTTTTGCCGACTTATTGCGAGACCGCGCTGAACACGCTCGGCACGTTTCCGGCCGAGCCCGTGAACGCCATTACCAGCTTTGTGCCGGCAATTCTCGGCGTCCTGGCGCTCCACTATTTGATCCGCCACCGGCACACCGACACACTTGCTTACACCCTGGCGATTCTCACGATCCTGACTGGCCTCGGCAGCGTTGCGTGGCACGCTTACCGCACCCAGTTCACGCTCGTGATCGATGCCGTTCCAGGGCTGATTTACTTTTTGTTGTTGGCGTTCGCCTGGGCCTATTACGTCGGTAATCGCTATGTCGCGATCGGTTTGGCCGCCCTACTCGCCGGAATGATCCTGTTTACGCCGCCGGTGGCGCGACAAGAAAACCTCATCCTTTTCATTGCCGTGATTGTGGCGCTGGCGGCCGCCCTCGTGATCGCCACATGGTTTCGGAGACCCGAGGCGTTCAAGTTCGGCCTCTTGGCAGTCGGCTCTGGAATATTAGCGGGGACTCTCCGCACGCTTGACCTGAGCGTCTGCGATACGATCCCCGTCGGCATACATTTTTTCTGGCATATCTTCCTGGGCATTGCCGCCTATGCCGGTGTTCGATTGGTCTTGATCCTCCGCGCTAAAAAGCAGGCCACGAGGACCGCAGCCTGAACAATCGAGTCTTATATATGGATCTCGCGCCGCGCAACGCGGGTCGCGATGGCGATCGCGCACCGTCATGCGGGAACCGTCGTCACCCCGCGCGTTCTTTGCGGTTCATTCACCCGATGCGCTGAGCGCCGCGGACCGCTGCGCGGGAGGCACGCCCGGTGCGCCGGCATCCGCCACACCATCGGCGTCTGGGTCATAAATCGCGCCACGGCCGGTCTCGACGAAGTCGCCCGCGCCTTCCTTACGCTCGGTGACGTAAGCGCGATATCCATCTTCGTCCGGCAATAGCATCCAGGTCCGCGTTTCCGTGAGCACCGCGCCGTTCGCGTCGTAGGTCAGATCGAAATTCACGTCGACCCCGCCGCTGCTCACCTTATAGGACTCGGTGTGCGCCGCACCGGCAGACGTGTCCGGATCGAGCATGACGACATCCGCGGCGGCCCATGCCCCCGCGCCGAACAGCGCGCTCGACACGACATAAGCGGCCAAGGCGTAAGCCGAGAAACTGCGAACCTTCGGATTATTGGTGATCATCGGAGCGTCCTCGCATTCACTGACCAAGACAGTGAACCACCCGACGCCGCGCGCCGCTGTGACCTATCTCACTGGCGGCCATGCACCGATCGCCCTCGCTAACGCTGGATCTCGAAACTGCCCATGCGGTCTTTGGTTTCGCGGTCCACGACCGGGTCGGTCCGCGGCTTCGGCTTTGTCTCCGCCTTGGTTTCCGCGGAGATCGCCGGAACAGGGTCGATACTGAGACTATGAGATTCGGCCGCAAAGGCGTCCGCGGACAAAACGGCGCCGACCAAGGCCGTCACGAGGATTTGCTTGAACATGGAACGTCTCCATAGTTGTGCGCTCGGGCCGGGTAGGTGGCCCTCACTCCATGGGTCGTTGCATCAACTTGGAAAGTTCATTGCGCGCCGCACCGAAGGCTCGCAAATGTCATGGCGGCTCGCTCCAAACGCCTGGAGCGGGCTGCTTGCCAGGAACACGATCGCGTGCGGTCGGGCGGAAACACCGGCCCAACCGCACGCATCGTTCGTCGGTTATTCGTCCGTTACGTTAAGCGCCGCTGCTCGCTGTGCGGACGGCACGTCCGGTGCGCCGGCATTGGGCACACCATCGGCGTCCGGATCGTAGATCGCGCCGCGTCCGGTCTCGACGAAGTCGCCCGAGCCTTCCTTGCGCTCGGTGACGTAGGCGCGATAGCCGTCTTCGTCCGGCAATAGCATCCACGTCCGCGCTTCGGCGACCACCGCGCCATCCGCGTCGTATGTCAGATCGAATATCACGTCCACCCCGCCGCTGCTCACGGTGAACCTTTCGCTCGCGCCCTCACCCCGCCACGCGGCGGCGTCAGTCGCTTCGGCGAACGCCCCTTCTTCGTTCGCCAAGGCTGCTGGAGAAAACGCCATGCTCGCCGAAACCAACACGGCCAGTGCCAGCAGCAACAATGCCAGACCAAACAAGTTTCTCGTTGTCATCGATGCCTCCTCGTGTTCGCTGACAATGTCAGTGAACCAGGCGGCCCAATTGGGCGCAGTGAGGTGATTACGACACCGAAGTGAACTAAATGACACGAACCTGTGAACGGGTCCGGGCGGTGCGTTTCGACTACTCGCGATTTGCCTAGGAGCGGCTCGCTGACTCAGTCTCAAATAGTTGTTTTATTTCAGCTTTCACGACTTTGCCCATGGCGTTGCGCGGCAACTTTGGCACGACGAGAATCCGCCGCGGAACCTTGTAGCTGGCGAGATTTTTTTTGCAAAAAGCGCGCAATTTTTCGTCTTCAACGTCGCCGTCGGTGGTCACCGCCGCCACAGGCAACTCGCCGTGGCGGGGGTGCGGCCAGCCGATTACAGCGGCATCGGTCACCCCCGGATGGGCCTTCAGGACATTTTCCACTTCGATCGGGTAGAACTTGATGCCGTCGACGCTCATCAGATCGTCGGCGCGACCCTTTAGGAAGATGTAGCCCGCTGCGTTCATCGCCGCGAGATCCATCGGATATAACCAGCCATCCCGAAAGGCGCGCGCGGTCGCTTCCGGATCGTTGAGATAACCGGTCGCCGCCCAATCGGCCTTGAAGCGGATCAGCCCCACCTCGCCCGGCGGCAAAGGTTGTCCGGCGTCGTCGACCACTTGAACCGTCACGCCTTGCAAGGGCCGCCCGACCGAATCCGGAAACGCGTCTTGGTCTTCGGGCGTCGCGATCGACACCCAGCTCAGTTCGTTGCAGCCATAGACGACGATGAGGTTCGGCGTAATCTGCTCGCGCGCGGTGGCGCGTTCCTGCGGCGTGATGGCGCCGGTTGCCACGCGGAGCGATCGGATCAGCGGAAACAATGGCGCGTCGCCGCCCGCATGTTGGAGAAAATTGCGCAGGTGCAGCGGCGTCAGCACGGTCGTCGTGATGCGCCTTTGCTGGATTTGCCGGATCAAGCCGGCCATTGATCGCGCGCGATTGATCACCAGCGTCGCACCCATCGCGAGCGCCGCGAAAATATGCCGGCAGCCGGCGAAAAAGCCGAACCGCACCAGCGGCATCATGCGGTCCGCCGGCGTCCAGTGCAGTAAATCAAGATTGCTTTGATACGAACCGGCGAGCTGATCGTGGCTCAACAGGAACGACTTCGGCGCACCCGTCGTCCCGGACGACTGCACGCACGCAAGCGGCGCCGCGCCGCCCGGACCCGCCGGCGTCGACGGCCTTTCGGCCCGGCTGTTGTCGAAAAGCGTGGCGAGCGCGATAGCCTTCGTCCCCGCAGGCATGGCGGCGTGCGCGTCGGTCACCACCGCGAATTTGAGCGGCAAATCACCAAGCCCGCGCGCCTGCGCGTCCCGCAACACGCGGACATTAAGCGGAAAAATCACCGCCCCGAGATGGGTCAGCGCCCACACCGCCGCAACATGCTCCACCGAATCCGGCAGCAGCA
>JANQOH010000177.1 GCA_028289725.1 Alphaproteobacteria bacterium | reverse complement strand
ATCGAGCAAGGTCAGCGTCGCCGGGGCCAGACCGGCAATCTGGCGCACCAGCTCGCCACCGATGGTCCCGCCGGCGCCGGTTACCAGGACGCGCCGACCGGCCACCAACGCCGCCATCGCGTCGCGGTCGAGCCGGGTCTGCGGGCGGCCAAGCAAGTCTTCAATGGCGATGGGCCGTGGCTCGATGCGTTCGGCGGTCTCGTCGGCCGCCGCGGCGCCGTCGCGAAAATCGGTCAAGCGCGGCACGCGCCCGAGCGTCATGCCGTGTGCTTCGGCCTGCTCGAGCAGCTTTCGGACCGCCGCGCCGGCGAGGCGTTCGTTGGCGATCAACAAACGATGCGGACGCCGGCCGTCGCGCCGAAGACGTTCGACGACTTCACCGAGTGCAGACGGCGCGGCCATCACCGGCACGCCGTGAATATTGCTGCCGATCCGCGTCGGGTCGTCGTCGAGAATACCGATCACGCGATAGCCTTCGCCGGGCCGGCGCATGGCGCGCAGGAACGCATCGGCCATATTGCCGGCGCCGACCAGCAGCACCGGGACGCGGCTATCATAGTCGCGGTCCGCCAGGCCAATCAGATTGCCGTCCTTGAATAGCCGATAGGCGAATCGGGGGCCGCCAAGCATCGCAAGCAGCAGCAGCCAATTGATCGCCATCGTCGAACGGGGCATCAGTTCGAGGCGTGTGGCGAGAAACATCACGACTGTGAAGAGGGCCACCGCAACGGACACGGCTTTCAGAATGGCGATCAGGTCGTTGAGAGAAGCATACCGCCACACACCGCGATAGAGCCCCATGGTCATGAAGGTGACGGTGGCGATGGCCGTGAACATCACCGTGGCTTCGATCAAAAACGGGCTGGTCTGGGCGAGGAAGTCGTCGCCGAGGCGCAGGTAGAGCGCGGCGACGAACGACAGCGCCGCCATCACCGAATCGTGCAAGGCGGCAAGCCAGGCGCGCGTCCCCTTAATGCGCGGGATAGAAAAGCCAGCCAATCTGCGTCCCCTCGTCGATCGAAGCGGGATTACGCTGCCTCCGCACGGCTAATCCCACGCCGAAGATACCACATTAAGATTCCGATGACGCCGATTGCCACCGCCAGCGCCGTCAATTGGCGCATCGGCCCGCCGATACTGGCCACCGCGCACCCGATGAGCGCGAAATTGGCAATCGCCACGGCCGCGCTCACATGGGCGTGGCTGGCGCCGGCCTGAACCGATTGCTGATAGATATGCTCGCGATGGGCCCGCCAGATCGGCGCGCCGCGCAAAGTCCGTCGCGCCAGGGTCCAACTCGCGTCGGCCAGGAAATACCCCGGCAGAATCAGAGCTGCCGCCCAATGGCCATGTGCTGCGAGCGATAGGAGGAGCCAGCCCAACAAAAAACCGAGCGGTACGCTGCCGACGTCCCCCAGAAACAATTTCGCCGGCTGCCAATTCCAGGCCAAAAAACCAAGCGCCGCGCCGGCGATCGCGGCGGCCAAAATCGGTGTGCCGTCGGTCATGCCCGCGACCGCCGAAACCAACGCGACGCCGCCCGCAACACAGGCCGCCTCGACACCGGCTATGCCATCGATGCCGTCCATGAAATTGAACAGGTTGATAAACCAGAGCCAGGCGAGACTGGCCACGACCGCCATGAAAATGGGGTCCAGCGGCCCCGGAAACCAAGGTCCCAGCGGCACGGTCAGCAGCGCGATGATCACCGCCGCGGCTTGGGCCATCAAGCGCGGCAGCGCCGGCAATCCGCGCAAATCGTCGGCCCATGAAACCAAGCCCAACCCGAAGCACAAACCGAGCATCGGGCGCACAACATCCCATGCCGCGCCACCGAATGTTGCGGCCACGGCCCAACATGCGAGCACGACGCCGATCAAAGCAATGCCGCCGCCGCGCGGCACCGGTCGCGCGTGGCTCGAGCGTTCGTTGGGGTGATCGAGGATCGCGCGCGCGCGCAAAAGGCGCAGCAATCCGGCGGTCAACGCCCAGGTTGCGACGGCTGCGGCAATGGCAAAGTAAACCGGCTCCATGCGCTCTTTATAGGTCAGCGGATGGCGGCGGGGAACGGTCGTCCATGAGTGGTCGCCGAGACCAACCGAACGCGAACAAGATTGCCAAGGCCGGCTCGATCGGCGCGCGGTATTTGGCGGATGCGACCGGCCCGTTGATGGCCAGAACGAACACAATCCAGGCCAAGCATAAGAGGCCGCTTGCCAGCAGAAAGCGGTTTCCCGAAGTTCCAACGCGCAGCCACCGCCAGGCGCCGCACAGTTGAATCACGCGGCAAGTGAGGGTGCCCAGTCCGGCGATCAAAAGCACCCAGGCATAGGCCGGATTGTCATTGCGGAAAAGAAACGCGACGATTTTGCCGAGCTTGCTGTCGCCGGGCGTGTCGTAAAAACCGGTTCGCGGCAAAGCGCGCACTGGTGTCGCCAGGATTACGGCGGGGGACAGCAAATTGATCGCCGCGCCATAGGTCCAAGCTTTAACGATTGCCTCGGGCCCGAGTTCACCCAAGGTGTCGAACGCGGCGCGCGTCATGGCGCGCGAGCGATCGAACGGATTGGCGTGGTTGCCGGGATCAAACACGTCCGCGAAGCGTTCGGCCATCATGCGCGCGCCTTCGCCATGCGGGGTGCCATCCTTGGCCTCCAACACCAAGGGCACCAGCCATCCCATCGCATAGTCGCCGCCCTGCGCGGTTAGGCCCCAACCACCGAATCGTTCGTGATTGGCGAGCAGCACCGGTGTTTGGATGGCGAACGCCAACAAGGCGGCGAGCACCGCATGTCCAAGGACGAAGCGGTCAAAACGCCGCGCCGCCACGGCCACAAATACCAAGACCAGGGGAAGGACCAGCGTCCATGGGACCAGCATGGCGCGCACCGCTATGCCGAATCCGGTGGCGGCGCCAATCAA
Source organism: Alphaproteobacteria bacterium (assembly GCA_028289725.1). Taxonomy (GTDB): domain Bacteria; phylum Pseudomonadota; class Alphaproteobacteria; order UBA7887; family UBA7887; genus JAKZSU01. The sequence continues at coordinate 22,799 of JANQOH010000177.1, read as the reverse complement.
CCCGGCCGCCGTCCAACCAGGGGTGCGCAACCAGTGCACAATCGCCCACAAGGTTAGGGCGCACGCGAAGACAAAGACGGTCTCGGTCAAGATCAGGGTTGCCATGGTGATCTGAACCGGATTGATGGCGAAGAACCATCCGGCGGGCAATGCGAGCCGCGGCGCGATACAGCCGGCGAACCGCGCGACGACAAGGCAGGTGCCGCTGTCGACGATAAGCTGGCTGAGAATTGGCCAAACCACCGATGGGCCGAACAGTGCGAAGTGAGCCTGAAGAAAAAGCAGATATGCCGGCATGAATTGGTTCTGAGGGCCGCCGCGTGTCGCGAGCCCCAAATACTCGGCGGAATCATTGATCATGAATCCCGCTTCGCCGTACAAGACGTAAAGCGCGGTCGCGGCGGCGGCTCGGATCGCCAGAGCCGCGAGGAACAGAAGGGCGAGAGGGCTACGTAACTTCATGAACCAGTCCGGCGTAAGATCGGGGCTGGGTATATCACACGCGAAATTGTCAACGCCGCGGCCCGGAGAACCCTCCTCGGGGTCGACCGATCCGTGGAATAGCCTATTCAGGCGAAGCCCGCGAGCCGTATAATTCCGATTCACACCCGACCTGCCACATCCACTGCAATCTGTCATCACGGATTCGAAAGACGCTCAACAACGTATGACGCACGCTCGGCTGTCCGTTCTGTCCTCGCTCTTCTACCTATGTGTGGTTGCGCTGCTGTTATATTTCGTGCGCGATTTCTGGCGCATCTGCATGTGGGGATTCATATCCTACCTCATCATTTTAGTTGCCTTGGCATGGAAACGGCGGCGTTGGGAAGCGGCTTTCCGGTTTGTCTCGTGGACTATTCCTTTGTTTCTTGTCTTTGCATTGGAGATCGGGTTCGCCGGAAATCATTATGCGCGGTCTCTGGCCGATGAATGGGATTACCCAAAGGCGGACCGTGTCGCGGATTCGACCGCCAAGGAACTGATTCGATCCAATCCACGCCGGACGCTGTTCGAGATTCCAGTCCATGCACCGATCGAGTCGGAGTTTTTCAATATCAATGCTGATGGCTATCGCGCGCGCGACTTCTCTCAATCGAGTGACGCGGATATTCGCGCCATTGTGGTCGGCGGTTCGACCGTTTTCGGTACCGACGTCGCGGATTCCAACACTTTGCCAAGTCGTTTGCAGGCTAATTATCAGAGAGGCGACTTGTCGGTTGAGGTGATCAATTTGGGGCAAGAGTTCCTTGACATTGAGCGGGAGCTCAAGGCCGTGCGGAAATTCGCGGCGGTGATCGATCCCCAGGTCGTGATCTTCTATCACGGCGCCAACGATTATTTTTACAGCTGGGAAGAAATCATGGAGTCGGAGCAGGGCGGTCTCGTCCTCGAAGACACGCTGAAGAACCGGCTGCTCTCACGCATACGCGATTCGTTTTTTCTCGCTTCATTGCGGCGTCTTGTCAGTTCGGACCAAAAGGAAGAGGCCGTTGCGGAGAAGCGCGCGCAACTTATCGACACAGCGGTCGCACGATATGCCCGATCTCGTGAAGCGGCGGAGGACTATTGCCGTGAACAAAGCTTCCAATGCGTTTTCTTTCTCCAGCCTTACATCACGAACAAAGATCCGCTGTCCTATTCCGAGAAAGTACGCCTGCGTCGAGACCTCACTGGATTTCCGGGTTTCGGCGACCTGTACGATGAAGTGTGTGAGGCGCTCTTAGCCCGGTTCCCTGAAACGCTGGATGTGCGCGACGCGCTCGATGGCGTCGAGGAAACCGTTTATTTCGACCTGGTGCACGTCAACGGAACCGGCAATGAAATGTTAGCGCGCGCGATTTTGTCGGCGATGCCGGAATTCCCGGACACTGGGCGCGCCAATTGACCACACTTCGGCACCGAATCGTGCGCGCGGTTTGTTAAGGAATCAGTCGAACCGCCGCCGCCTGCGAGGGCGTCAAAAATAGAACGTCGATGTACCATGTCTCAGCGAGCTGCCCGGCAATCTCATCCCTAGAGAAGGGCGTGGAAATGCCTTGTCGGCTGAGCCGATGCGGCTGGTAGCCGCGGCGCATGAGGGCGTCGGTCACATCGGCGCCGGTGACACCCCACGGTGCGAGCGCTTCATCCGCCAACTCAACAAACAGGGCCGGTAGATCGCGCTCCAGCAACCGGTCTGCGCCTTGGAGCGCCATCCATTCCGCGCCCTGGATATCCATTTTTATCAAGCCCACTTCCGGTGAGCCGTGGGCCGCCCAAACGCTGTCGAGCGTGACGCCACGAACCGCGATCCCGGTTTCGCCGACCCGGTGATCCGCGGGGTTTCCCGGACTAAGGGTGAGCCGTACGTTCCCCTCCTGGTCGACAGCGGCGGCTTCCACCAAATCGACTTTGTCCAGCAGCCGGGCCTTGGTCAGCGCGGCGGTCAACCGCGCCATGTTGTCGGGTTCAGCTTCGATCGCGATGACGCGGCCGGACCCGGCGACCCATTTCGCAAAACGCTCGGCGAAGAACCCGACATTGGCGCCGACATCGATCACCCAAGCGTCGGTCTCAACCAACGGCCGCAGATGATCGATCCCCGGCGCTTCGAGCAGCGACTTATAGACGTTGTATCCGTGGTCGTAGAGCCATCGGCCGGGCCCGCGCGTCACGAGTCCCCGCTTGTGCGCGGATGCAGCGGCTGCCAACAACATATTTTGAATCGCCGACTTCACGTTCGAATCGTCGAATGGGGTGCGCTCAGAAAGACTTCAACTTGCGCCATGCGAATACCACCATGCGAACGAGCAGCCAGCCGTCGGCGAATCGCGAGATCTGCGTCTCGCCATAACCGCGCGCCTGATACCGAATCGGTATTTCAACCAGTTTCAGATTGAGCTTCACGGCCCCGAATATCAGGTCGAAATCGCCGAATGGATCAAACTCGCCGAAGTAATTTCGATTGGCGGCGATCTGATCATAGTGCCTTTTACGGAGCACCTTGGTGCCGCAAAGCGTATCGCTGATGCGCTGGTTCAGCAGCCAGGAAAAAATCAAAGAAAAGCCGCGATTGGCGAGGAAATTGAGCGGCCGCATGGCTTCTTTTTCCATCGGGTATATGAGGCGCGTGCCGTTTATGAACTCGCCTTTCCCCGACACCAGCGCGTTGTAGAACTTCGGCATCGTCTCCGGCGCCACCGTCAGGTCGGCATCGAGAATCATCAACACATCGCCTTTGGCGTTGGCGAACCCCTTGCGCACGGCATCGCCTTTTCCGCGACCGTCTTGTTTCAGCGCACGGATTTTCCAGTCCGGATAGGCTTCGATGACGCGCTCGATTTCCTCGTAGGTGCCGTCCTGCGAATTGCCCTCGACGAACAGAATTTCCTGATCCGGCGCGAAGCGCGGCATGCGTTGAATCGCCGGCTCGATATTGCCGCGTTCATTCCGACACGGAATCAGAACCGTTGCCGAGAGCGCTTCGGCCGGCGCGGTCGCCTGTCGCAATGGGCGCGCGACAACGTAATTACGAAGGCTCAACCGCCGCAGCAGTGGCAGCGTGCCGAGCGTGCGATTGATCAAAGTTCCAAGGCCAAACCAGCGCTTCGGCAGCAATTGCCGCCATTCCCGTTTGATCACTTGGAAGTCAGCGAGCGATAGCAAGCTCGCGATATCGTTCGTGCTCAGCCAGTTGACGGGGGCTTGCTGCTGTTTGCCGCCGAAGGCTTCGGCGATCCGCAAGATCGGCTGCCAAAGGCGCGCGTAGTAGGACACGATGATCCGCGTGTCCGGCGTGCATAGCGGATGCAGGGCCGCCAAGGTCGATTCGATATCTTCCAGAAACCCGATGGTGTCGGACAGGATGATGACATCGAACGGACCATCGAGCGACGCAAGCAAGGCCACATCTTCGGCATCGCCCTCGATAATCTCGGCATCGGGATTGTTCGAACGCGCTTCTTCGGCCATGCGCGGGCTGATTTCAATGCCGACCGCGCGCTGCGGCGCGAGCTTGGTCAAGAGATCGCCTATGCCGCAACCAAGATCGAGGACCCGCGCCTTTTCCGGTACCAGAAAGCGCATATACCGGTAGTGGTCGTCATAATAGAACCGGTTGCGCTTGATCCAGCGGGCGCGTTCGGGCGCCATCTTGTCGGTGGTCGCGAGAATCTCACGCTTACGCGCGCTGAAAGGCGTGGCGGCCTCGATCGGGGGCTCTGCCGGCAGCGGGTTCGCCATGGTTTGGAGTTACGCCCCCTTGGTTTCTAAGAGATCGGTAAAGGCCGGCCAAATGCGCGCCGAGTCGAAGCGATGACCGCCGGAAAGCGATAATGCGCGCAAAGCGCTTGCGGCACCAAACGCCTCATACACCGGCCGTGCCGCATCGACCACTTTTTCGACGCCGTGGAACGGAAAAATATGGTCCTTGTCGCCGGATACGGCAAGCAAGGGACGCGGCGCGCACAGCGCGACCACATCTGCGAGTTCGAACCAATTCAGTTGGCCGGGTATAACATTTTGGCCGGCGCCGTCGCGTCGTGTCAGCAGCGTGTCGGTGATCGGGCCGAGACAGCCAGAGGCAATCACAGCTTTGACGCGTTCATCAAGCGCGGCGGCATGAACGGCCACGGTGCCGCCGGCTGAATGTCCCAAGACATGCAGGCGTTCCAGATCAAGGTCGAGGCCATGATCCGATGTCCCGAGCCAATCGATGACGGCGGACACGTCGGAAGCGCGATCGCCGACCAAAGTTCGGCCGAACAACAAAGCGTGATGAAACGCATCGACGCACGGATCCGCCGATCGTGGCGTCAGCGCCTGTTCGCGCCGCATCCCAAAGCACCGTTGTTCGATACAAACGGCGGCGTAACCATGCGCGGCGGCCTGGTGCGCGAAGTCGAGTCCGCTGGCGATCTTCACGGGATCGGGCGGCATGCGGATTTCGGCCCAGCTTAAATGGGCGCCCGAATTTGTGCCTTGCAAACAGATCATCACCGGCATGGGCGATTTGGTGTGCGCCGGCCAAAGAACATCCACCGGGACATCAACGTCCGGAAACAAGCGCACATAGAAGCGGCGATGCTTGTTGTTCGAAGAATCCTCGAGTGACTCCTCGTGGACCGCGGCGGGTGTCTCTTGTGGCCGGCGATATCCGCAGAGGTTGGAGAGTTTCGCGCGGACTTCAGCCTGCCACGCGCGCGCATCGCCACCGGCATTGTGCCAGGCGAGCGCGAGTTTTGGGGTTCCTGCAGCCGCCAGGCTTTCGGCGTAGGGGTTCAGCCGCAAATTGGCAGGCGGTGACGGATAAGGATCGAACGTGCCTCTGAGCGCCAGGGCCAACCGCCGCTTCAAGGCGACCCAGTACATCGCGGCGCGGGGCGAGGCGAACATCGCGGGCTCGCACGCGGTCAGGTCACATAGTCGGCCGACGTGCGGACCTTTTCGTCGGCGATGCGTCCGCGCCACCAATCGATGGTGGTTGCCAACCCATCGGCTAACGCCATTGACGCTTGCCAGCCGGTTGCGTCCGCTAAGCGTTGTGGGTCGGCCAACAGCGCCCTCACTTCGGAGGCTTCGGGACGCAAACGTTGCGCGTCTTGGACGACCGGCTTGTTGCTGCCGATTTGCCGGCGGACTTCGTCGACCATGTCACCGATGGTCACGGCATGGCCGGTTCCCGCGTTGTACGGCGTGCCTGGCGTCACGGCGTCATGCGAACCCGCTTGCGCGAAGGCGCTGACGGTGTCACCGACGAACATGAAATCCCGGCTGGTGGTCAGGTCGCCGACGCGGATCGCGTCGCAGTTTGGGTCGAGCGCTTGTCGAATTGTCGAGGATATGACCGCGCGTTCGCTTTGACGCGGTCCGTACGTGTTGAACGGGCGCAAGACCACCGCCGGGATATCAAAACTCCGCGCATAGGCTTCGGCCATCATGTCGGAAGCGATTTTGCTTGCGGCATAGGGCGATTGTCCGTGAAGCGGATGGGCCTCCGTGATCGGCGAGACGCGCGCCGTACCGTAAACCTCGCTGGTCGATGTCATGACAACGCGCGCCGGTCGGTGCGTGCGCGCCGCCTCCAACACATTCACCGCGCCAGTCACATTGACGTCGACATAACTTTGGGCCGCACGATAGGAATGCGGGATCGCGATCAACGCGGCCAAGTGGAAGACGATGTCCTGGCCTTCGCACAGACGCATCATGAATGCCGGGTCACGGACATCGCCGCGCTCAATGTGGATCGCTTGCCGGGTCTCGACGGCAATATCGTCGAGCCATCCCGTACGGTCGAAGGCATCATAGAGCGCAAGCGCCGTGACATCGGCACCGGCCGACGCCAGCGCTTCCGCCAAGTGTGATCCGATGAAGCCATCCGCGCCGGTGATCAGCACGCGTCGTCCGCGATAATTCGCCGCACCGTCCATTGCCAGACCTGCCGTCTTGCTTGCGTTCAATTGACGTCCCCCGCATCCAATAGCCCGATCCTTGCCCTCGCAACAACCCCGCGCGGTATCAGGCGGGCTTGGTCTTCGTGGCGCACAAGATGGTCTGTCGTCAAATCAGCGCCAAATGGTAACAAGACGCTCGCCACGACACATCGCCGGATCGTGCCATGTTGATTGAACTTTTTCGGGCGCTCGCGACGGTGCCGATTCCATTGGTTCTCTTGCTGATTATCGGAGTGCTGTTTTGGCGCCGGCCGATTCTCGGACGCTTCCTTGTGACCGTCACAGCGTTCGCGCTTCTTGCGCTGTGCTTGCCGGTGGTTGGGCGCTGGCTTGAAGCGCCGCTCACAAGTGCCGCGCCTCTCTATGACGCGTCGATACCTGATCCAAACACGGCGATCTTGGTGCCGACCGCCGGCATATTTTCTGATGCAACAGGCGACTGGTGGGCGGCCTCCGAAGGAATCATTCGTGCCGCCGCGGGACGCAAGTTTCATGAAACAACAGGCATGCCGCTGTTAATTGTCGGCGGCCGCCCAACCGGTGAAACTGAGTCCGAAGCGGCGGTGACGGCGCAGGCCGTAGGACTGGTGACATCCGTTGGTCAGCCGGTCACCGGTGTTTATATTGAGACCGCCGCGCGAAACAGCACCGAGACCGCGGCCGCCGCACATCCGATCTTGGATCAGCTCGGCATTGAGCATGTCGTGCTCATCACAGCACCCACGCATGTCGCCCGCATGGCGGCAAGTTTGCGCCACTATGGCTATCGCGTCAGCGCGCACCTCGAACGGCATGCGGTGGTGCCTGACGAACCGCTCGGCGCGCTGGCGCCCTATATCCCGAGCGGCGACGGTCTATCGCGTAGTACTGGCGCCGCGCGCGAATACGTCGGAATTGTGTGGTACCTTCTGAGAGGTTATCTGACTGTCTCGGATTTGAGACAAACGCCGCCGGCGAGCGGAAACTGAGGATTGGCATGAAGAGCTGGTACGCGGTTCACACCCACGCGCATGGCGAACAAAGGGCGCTCGTGAACCTGGAACGGCAAGGCTTTTCGCCCTGGTTGCCGGTCTACCGGAAGCAACGCCGTCATGCCGGCAAGGTGGAACAAGTGCTTCGGCCGTTGTTTCCGCGCTATCTCTTCGTCTCGCTTGATCTTGAAGCGCAGCGCTGGCGTGCCATCCTCTCGACATTTGGGGTGGCCGGCTTGGTCGGACGCGCCGACGGGCCGGTTCCGGTTCCGGATGCCGTCATGGATGCGTTGCAAGAGCGTGCGAGCGCGGACGGGACATTCTTACTCGATCGCACCAGCTTGCTGAAGACGGGCGATCCAGTCCGGATCGACGATGGGCCGATGCGCGACCTAGAAGGCATATTCCAAGCCGCGAATGATGCGGACCGGGTGATTGTCTTGCTGTCTCTGATGGGCCGAGACGTGCGCGTGACGGTGCCGTCCGACCAGATCGAGCGTGCCTGACGGCGCGCTAGTGAAGCGTTAGACCGGATCGTGGCTAACCCGGCACACCACGAGCCACACGCGACGGCACCCCAACTGAAGCGAAGCGTCTCGCTGCCGATGCTCGTGCTTTATGGTCTCGGCACGACCGTCGGCGCGGGCATTTATGTGCTGATCGGCGAAGTAGCCGGTTTGGCCGGCCTTCTGGCGCCCGTGTCCTTTCTGGTGGCCGCGCTGCTGGCCGCGCCGACGGCGCTCGCGTTTGCCGAGCTGTCGGCGCGTTACCCGCGAAGCGCAGGCGAAGCCGTGTATATCAGCGCCGCATTCGGCGTGCCCTGGCTCGCAACGGTGGTGGGCCTGATGGTCGCAACCGTGGGCATCGTGTCTTCGGCCGCGATTGCGAATGGCTTCGTCGGCTATGCACGGCAGTTCGTCGATTTGCCGGACGCGGTGATCATCTTTGGCATGGTCATGTTCTTAGGGCTGATAGCGGCGTGGGGCGTCACCGAATCGGTCACGCTCGCCGCCGTGGTTACCTTGGTGGAGATCGGCGGGTTGCTGCTGGTCATCGCGGTCGGCATGGGTGGGGAACACGTGAGTACGCCGGCGCAGAACGGTCCCGTACTATTGGATTGGATCGTCATTTCCGGCGTCCTGGCCGGCAGCATATTGGCGTTTTATGCGTTTCTCGGATTTGAGGACATGGTGAACCTCGCCGAGGAAGTGCGTGACGCGCCGCAGGTGATGCCAAAGGCGATTGCCATCACGTTGGTGGTCACCGGTTTGCTGTATGTCGCGGTGGCGTGGGTTGCGATCCGCGTCGTGCCTCTGGATACCTTGGCTGGGGCCGAGGCGCCCTTGGCGCTGGTTTTCCGTCACGCGACCGACGGCTCGTCCGCCATCATCAGCGCGATCGGCGGTGTCGCCGTCATCAACGGCGCGCTTATTCAGATCATCATGGCGTCGCGCGTTCTCTACGGCTTGTCGGCCCAGGGATGGTTGCCGCGGCCGCTCGCACGTCTCAACCCACGAACGCGCACCCCGGTCATCGCGACCGCGGTGGCGACGGTTGCGGTGTTGGCGCTGGCGCTTTCATTGACCCTGGTGCGACTGGCCGAAGTCACCTCGACAATCACGCTGATCATATTCGCGGTCGTGAACCTGGCGCTCATGCGCGTTAAGACGAAGCACAGTGCGCCAGCCGGAATATGGATCAATCCAAAATGGTTGCCGGTCTTCGGATTTGTAGTGAGTGCTGGATTCGCGTTGTATCAGTTGTCACGCTACTTATTTTGATGGTTGTCCGCGCGCGATGAAATGCGGGTTCTCGTAGCCGCTCTTGCCATATAGTAAATCGGCACCGTCCAATTTCTTTACGCTGCCGCCTGCCGCAGATAAGACGGCGTGCCCGGCTGCCGTATCCCACTCCATGGTGCGTCCTAAGCGCGGATACACATCGGCCTTGCCGGCAGCGAGGAGGCAAAACTTCACGGACGATCCCGCTCGGACCGATTGCGATATATTCTCTTTATTTAGCCAAGCATCAGTTTCGGCATTGCCGTGCGAGCGCGTGGCTACGGCGACCGGTCCGGAGCCGGGAACTTGGCGCGCATGAATTTCTTGTCTCGGCTGGTCACCGACAGCATACCAAGCGCCTTGACCGACAATGCCCAAATAGATTTCGTCCCGAACCGGCACGCCGACCACGCCGAGAACCGGGTGGCCCTCATCGATCAATGCGATGTTCACGGTAAACTCATCGCGGCCGGCCACGAATTCGCGGGTGCCGTCCAATGGGTCAACCAGCCAAAATTTGCGTCCGACTTTTGGGATGTCGCCGGCCGCGACGCTTTCTTCGGCCAAGATAGGGATGCCTGGCGCGGCGTCGGCTAGCCGCTCGACGATGAGCTGATTGGCGGCCTCGTCGGCGTCGGTGACCGGTGAGGAATCTGCTTTTTCGCGCACCGTTGCACCGCGCGCGCGAATCTTGAGAATCTCAGCCGCCGCGGCCCGCGCAATCAAAGCAATGGAGTCGGCAAGTTCGGTCACGGCTGGATCGCAAAGTGCCGATCGACGTGTCCGACGATTGTTTCGACACAGGCGTCGATCGATTGGTCTGCGGTATCGACAACCAGGTCCGGCGCATCGGGTGGTTCGTACGGGGCCGAGATGCCCGTGAAGTCCGAAATCTCGCCGGCGCGCGCGCGTCGATAGAGTCCCTTCGGGTCGCGCGATTCGCAGGTCGCCAAATCGGCATCGATAAAGACTTCGACAAAGCTGTGCGCGCCGGTCAAGCGTTCCGCGGCGGCGCGCGCGCGGTCGCGATCGGCGCGGTAAGGTGAAATAAACGCGGTGACCACCAGCATTCCGGCATCGGCGAACAAGGCCGCCGCTTCGCCGACACGACGAATGTTCTCGGCCCGATCCTCCGGCGAAAAACCAAGGTTCGCATTCAGCCCGCCGCGCACATTGTCGCCATCCAGCACATAAACTTGGTAGCCGCGTGCGAACAAGGCTTTGTCGACCGCCTGTGCGATGGTTGATTTGCCGGCCCCCGACAATCCCGTGAACCAAAGCACGCCGCCGCGATGCCGGTTTCTGCGGGTTCGCTCTTCGGCGCCCACGGCGTCGCCAACAGCCGTGATGTTGGTGGCTTTCACGGACACCAAGGCGCGCTGGTCGGGATAGCCCTCCATGCTCAACGTTCCGCCGCCGGCGATTTGATCGTCGCGCATCAGCGCGAAGCGCCCCGTGCCGCGACAATCGACATAAGAATCGAGTGCTAGCATTCGATCCGCGCGCAGGACGACCTCAGCGACGTCGTTCTGGCTGACCCTTTCACCTGCGCCGGTGTTTAGCGAGATCGGGTCGATGACGGATTCGATAGACTGAACCGTGACAGTTGCTTCCGACGTGTTGAGCGCGAAGCCGAAGCGGTCGCCGACGCGCAAATCGGCTGCGGCGACCCAGAATACTTTTGCACGCACCACGTCGCTTTCGATCGGCGGATCGTCGAGGCGGCTGATGATTTCGCCGCGCTCGACGGACAGCGGCACATCAAGAGTCAGATCAACCCAATCGCCGGCTTGTGCTTCAAGCGATGCGTCCGAGCGCGATGCTTCTAACGTGGCGATGTGCGCGGTCTTGTTCGACGGCGAGAACAGCACTTTGTCGTCGGGCCGCAAGAAGCCTGCTTCAATGCGTCCGGCGATGATTTCCCGATCGTCGTGTTTGCGGACATCATGTACCGGCAATCGGAGAGGCAACTCCGTCGCCAGCGTCGCCGGTTCGAATTGATCAAGCGCATCGACCAAAATCGGTCCGTCATACCACGGCGTAAGCGCCGATTGGGCGACTAGGTTATCGCCCTCTTGCGCCGAGACCGGTATGACGCAAAGCGGCACCATGCCAAGGTCGGTCAAATAGGCCCGATACTCTGTTTCGATCGCGGCGTTTCTCGCGCGGTCATGGCCGATTTGATCGATCTTGTTGATCAACACGATGACCTGATCGATCCCGAGCATATGCAGTAAATAGCCGTAGCGACGCGTTTCTTCGCCGACGCCGTCCGCGGCGTCAATCAGCAACAGCGCGGCATCCGCGTTCGCGACGCCGGTCATCATTTTGCTCACGACCTCATGTTCGCCGGGTGCGTCAATCAGGTCGTAGCCGCGCTTCTGCGAATGGATCCCGAAATGGGCGTTGTCGCTTGTCGTGTCTTGGTCGCGGTCGCGTCCGCACTCATCAGTCAGAAGCGCCCATTCAATCGGCACGCCGCGTTGCGCGCATGTGTCCCTTATTGACTCGTATCGCCCGTCGGGAAGGCTGCCTGTCTCATGCAACAGGCGGCCCACCATGGTCGACTTGCCGGAATCATCGTGGCCAACAATGACAATTGATAGGCTTTCGCGAGCCTCGGTGATCATCGGCGCTTTCATTTATCGCCGTTGCCGTGCGACCGATCGCTCATGCCGACGGGCAACAAAGAGACGCTGAGATATTCGAGCCGGTCGAGCTGGCTGGTCATATGGCGTGGTGATTTCGTGGCCGGCCGCCCGGTGCCGGTACGAGGCGGGCGCGCTCGAGTGATACGGAATTTCGGCACCGCTCGCAACCGCCGCGCTCGGCCATAATCCGGTTGCGCAACAATCCTAGGACTCCTTAGCGCTCACGCCAGATTCGGTCGCAGAGTCACATCCACGAATTTTTTGTTCAAAATTTGAACATTTTGCTTGACGATTGCGTTCATAATTTGAACATTAAGGGGGTGATTCGTTTTATTGGCCGGGCGCGCAAGGCACCCGGAATGGCGGTAGCGTGGCGCAACCGTCCAGCGAATTTCCACCGCCGACGATTTCGAACCTGAACCTCTCTTTCCCAATATTCACAGACTGACTGATGGATCGCGACGCGCGCGATAACGCCATTATTCGCGACATGCTCGAACGCATCGACGATTCGGCCGAGATCAATCAGCGCGCGCTTGCCAAGGAGCTTGGGATCGCGCTGGGCATGACCAACGCCTACCTCAAGCGCTGCGTCAAAAAGGGGTGGGTGAAAATCAACCAAGTGCCGGCGCGGCGCTATCGCTATTATTTGACGCCGAAGGGGTTTGCCGAGAAGACGCGGCTGACTGCTGAATACTTCACCGACTCGCTGACGTTTTTTCGCCGTGCAAGGCAGAGCTTTGATCGGCTGTATACGCGCCTTGAAGAACAGGGTGTGCGGCGCGTCGTGCTGTGCGGCGCCGACGAATTGACCGAGATCGCCGTCCTATGCGCGCTCAACCATCGCATCGAAGTGGTCGGCGTTTTGCGCGGCGACGGGCGACCCGATGCGATCGGCGGCGCCCCGGCGTTGGATCAGATCACGCCGCCAACGGCGGATCGGTGGGTGGTTGCGACGACGACGGACACCGCGAAAACCTATGCGCACGCAACCGCCAAAATGTCCCTTGAGAGTGTGGTCTATCCAGACTTGCTCAATAAGATGCTTGGCTCGCAAACTTAATGCGACGCTCCTGTCTAGTTGGTCGGCCAGGTCGACGGATCAAACATGTGCCCCGGCGCATTCCGACCCAGCGATACCGCTTCCTCGATGACATCGCGCGCGATCGACACGTCGGCCATGTCGGCAAGGGCGGTGACTTGCGCCGGTGTCTCGGCGCCAACAACCGCGGACGCCACCTCCGGGCGCGACAGCACAGCGCCGAGCGCCAAAGCGCCGGGCTTCAGTTGGTGGCGCGCCGCCAGGTCTTGGAACGCACGCATGGGTTCACGGGCGCCCGTCAAATGGTCGGGCATTGCTGCGGCGTCCATGAAGACCAGGCCTTGCACAAAGATGCTGCGCGCGAAAACCGTAATGCCGGTATCCACCAAAGCGGCCAAGGTACCCGCGTCGACGAAGTGCCAATTGAAAACGCTGATTGGGACTTGAACGACGCTGAGTCCGGAAACCGAGAGGGCGTCCATCGCTTGTTCGATGGTGTAGACAGACGCGCCAAACGCCCCGAGACGTTTCTCCGCGTGAAACTCGCGCAACACGTCCGCAACGCCCGGGCGCTTCAAGTCCGCGACACGATGGGCGAGATAGGCGTCGATGCGCGTGCGGCCCAATGCGGCACACGTCGTCTCAAACGCGGTGCACACGTCGTCGGCCGCGCGGGCGTCATCGGCGAGCGGCGGAAATTTCGAAACGATCTGGGCCGGATTGTTGGTCGCTTGGTGCCAACGCCCCAATCGATCTTCCGCATCGCCATAGGCGCGGGCCGTGTCGAAACAGGTGATGCCCGCGTCATGCGCGGCGTCCAGGATGGCGTCCGCGGTCGATGCATCGGGTTTGCCGGTCTGGTTTGCGACGCCGTATCGCATGCCAAGCTGCGCCGTGCCGAGTGTCAGTCGCGAGGGGCTAAGGGTGTTCTGTGTCACGGGCGCAGGGCTTTCGTCGGGGGCGGCGGGCGCGGCCAAGCCAGCGAATACTGCAGGATCCACCAGATTGCCAAGGCAAAACAATGCGTGAAGCACGCAGGTGGCCCGGTATGACCGGCGCACCGACCATCCCTCTCGCGGTTCCGGACTTGCGTGGCGCGGAGGCTGAGTATCTGACGCGTTGCGTGGCCACGAACTGGGTGTCGTCCGCAGGCCCCGATGTTGACGCGTTTGAGCGCGCGCTCGCCGCAGCCTGCGACGTTGAACATGCGATCGCCACGGTCAACGGGTCCGCCGCACTCCATTTGGCATTGGTCGTTGCGGGGGTCGGCCCCGGCGACTTGGTGGTGGTGCCGGAGTTCACCTTCGCGGCCACGGCCAATGCGGTCATCCAAGCTGGTGCGAAGCCGCTTTTTGTCGACGTGACCGAAGAGAGCTGGACGCTCGATCCGACGCTTCTCGATCGCGCGTTCTCACAGTTCGGCGACCGTATAGGCGCGGTTGTACCCGTGCATGCGCTCGGTCATCCGGCCGACATGGACCCGCTTATGGCGATATGTCGGTCTCACGAGGTGCCGGTCATCGAGGATGCCGCCGGCGCGATCGGCGCGCGCTACCGCCGTGCGCCCGCGGGCGGGCTCGGCGATGCCGCCATGCTGAGTTTCAACGGCAACAAAACGCTCACCACGGGCGGCGGCGGCGCGCTGCTCACCAACCGCCCTGATTGGGCGGCGCGTGCGCGTTCGCTGTCGACCCAGGCGCGCGACGGCGCGGCGTACCAATATCGCGAAATTGGGTTCAACTACCGTATGCCCAACGTCAACGCCGCTCTCGGCCTTGCGCAGATGGAACGGCTCGATGAAATGGTCGCGGCAAAACGCACGATTGCCGCGCGATATGACGCGGCGTTTGTGGACGCTCCAGGCATTGAACCGATGCCGCGCGCGGACTGGGCCGACAGTGCGTGTTGGCTCTATTCAGTTCGCTGCGCAACGCGCGATTCCGCAAATGAGATGATTGGCGCATTGACTGAGGCGAGGATCGCCGCGCGCACCTGCTGGGAGGCCTTGTCCAGCCAGGCGCCCTATATCGATACCCATAGCGTGCTCAATGGGGTATCCGAGACATTGTCGGGTACGGTGGTTTCGGTCCCCTGTAGCTCGTCGTTGACCGAAGCGGATCAAGACCGGGTGGTTGCCGCGGTGCTCTCTTGGGCCGAGGCGGCGGAGCGGTTGCCCGCATGAATTTCGTGCTGATCGGCGCGGGCGGGCACGCTAAAGCGGTATGCGATGCCATCGCAGCAAGGGGCGACGCGATCGCGGCTTATGCCGATCCTCGGCAAGCGGCATGGCTTGATGTCAACCACTTTGAAGACGATGCCGCGGCCGATTCATTGACCGCCGACATAGCGGTCGCCATGGGCATCGGCGGCGTAACAACGGATGCGCTCGTCGCGCGCTTGCAAGTCCTCGATCGATTTCTTGACGCCGGACGCTCGGCGCCGGCGATCGTGCATGAAGCGGCGCATGTTAGCCCAACGGCGGAACTCGGCCCGGGCGTCATCGTGCTCGCCGGCGCGATCGTGCAACCAGCGGCGAAGCTGGCGCGCGGCGCGATCGTCAATACGCGGGCGCTGGTAGAGCATGACAGCATGATCGGGGCGGGTTGCCATATCGCACCCGGCGCGATGGTGCTCGGCGATTGCTCGGTTGGGGATTGCGCCATGATCGGCGCCGGTGCTGTGGTCTTGCCAGGCAGTGTTGTCTCGGGCGAAGCCTTGATCCCGCCGCTGAAGCGGTATCCGCAGTGAGGGGCCCCTTGGTCATCGCCGAAGCCGGCGTTAATCACAATGGCGATCTGGAACGCGCGCGCGACATGGTGGCTGCGGCGGCCGAAGCCGGGGCCGATTATGTGAAGTTCCAAGCTTTCTCCGCGTCATCCCTCGTGGCGCAAGGCGCGAAAACGGCTGCCTATCAGGCGGCGAATACCGGCGAAACCCATCAAACGGCTTTGCTTGAGTCTCTCGAAATCGGTCTGGATGAATTCGCGCAACTAGCGGAGGCCTGCTGCAAGAGCGGCGCGCGCTTTCTATGCACACCGTTCGACGTGACGATAACCAAGTCCTTGATTTCCATGGGCATGGATCGCATCAAAGTCGCATCCGGCGAACTGACGAATACAGTTGCCTTACAAAGTTTCGCGGAATTGAACTTGCCGATCATCCTATCGACGGGCATGGCGACGCTCGATGAGGTCGGCGGTGCGCTGGATATATTGGATACCAATGGCGCGACTGACGTCACGCTCCTGCATTGCACCTCTCTGTATCCGGCCCCGATGGAGACACTCAATTTGCGCGCCATGACGACGATGGCTGAACGTTTTGGGCGTCCGGTTGGATATTCGGATCATAGTCTGGGCGATCATGCGGCCATCGCCGCGGTCGCGTTGGGTGCCGTCATTATCGAAAAGCACTTTACGCTCGACCGGACTCTGCCGGGACCGGACCATCAAGCCTCGTTGGAGCCCGCCGAACTCGCTACCATGATTACGAAACTGCGGGAGACGGTGCGTGCCCTGGGCGACGGCGAAAAGCGTCCGACGGCGGCCGAACGAGACATCGCTCAGTTGGTACGCCGAAGCTGGCATGCGGCGCGCGCCTTGACGGCGGGAACGGTGCTTGCGGATGAGGATGTGATGCTCGTTCGCCCGGCCGATGGGCTGCCGCCTGCGCGCTCGCCAATCGGATGCACGCTCGAGCGCGCGTTGGGGCCGGGCACACCCGTGCGCGCAGAAGACCTTGTGCGGTAGATGATATGCCCAGCTTGGTCAGCATTTCATCGAGCCGCGCCGATGTCGGAATTCTTGAGCCCGTATGGCGCTCGCTCGCCGATCAACCCTATTGCGAGTTGCATGTGATTCTGACGGGTATGCATTGCGCGGCGACTGCAGACTCGTCGGTTCCGATTCCTGATGATGCCAAAATATATCGCTGCGGCGCGGACCTGGGCGGTCAAAAGTCCGGTGAAGCGGCGTCTGATGCTATGGCAAGTATTACCCGCGATATCGGCGCGACATTGGCGGACGTGGAGCCGGATGCCGTCTTGGTGGTCGGTGATCGATTGGACATGCTGCCGGCGGCGGTCGCGGCGCTGCCGTCCAATATTGCGATCGTTCACCTTCACGGCGGTGAAGTGACCGAAGGCGCCATAGACGACCGCGTTCGCCACGCCATGTCCAAGATGGCGCATTTTCACTGTGTTTCCTCGCCGTCCGCGCGCAATCGGCTGATCGCGATGGGGGAAGAGGACTGGCGCATAGAAGTGACCGGTGCGCCCGGCCTCGATACGCTTCTGGCTGTACCGTCCCTGGAAGCCGCCGATTTCGCCGCCGCGATCGGCATGGAGGCTGTCGACGGTCTGCGGCTGGTGACCGTGCATCCGGAGACCAACGCGGTGGACCCGTTGGCGCCGCTCGACGCTATATTGGAAGCATTGATGGCGCGGCCGGCACGCACTTTGTTTACGGCCCCGAACAGCGATCCGGGAGGCGCGGAAGCGCGGACGCGAATTGAGCAGTTTGTCGCCGACCATGTATGGGCCGACTTCCGGGATACGCTTGGCTCCGCCCTCTATACCAATGCGCTGCGACATGCGTCGGTCATGGTCGGCAACTCCTCAAGCGGTCTTATCGAGGCTGGTCTTTTTGGACTCCCCGTGGTGAATGTCGGCGACCGACAGGCCGGGCGGGAGCGGGGCCCGAACGTGATCGATGTCGATAGCGATACGGCTGCCATAGCATCCGTGCTTGACCGGCTGGGTCAAAACCCGCGCAGGTTCGAATCATTCTCGCCGTACGGTGACGGACGATCGGGGCCGCGTGTGGCCGGCGTTTTGTGCGGCCTGCCCGACCGTCAAAAGCTGCTGCGGAAAAGGTTGGCCGGAGATCCGCTCGACGAATCTCAGCAAATGGAAGTCGCGCAATGCTGAAGCGCGGTGCGACCATTCTGATGGTGGCACATTCGCAATATCGCGGACTGCTGGTCGGCATTGCCAAGCGCTTGCGTGCGGAACTGGATGCGGAAATCCACCTCTATTGCGCAACCGCGCAGGAAGTTTCGCACTACCAAAAGGTCGACTCTTCCAGGGGGCTATTTGCATCGATCCAGGCGGCGAATGACCTGTACCGCGTGTGTGCGGAACCCGTTGCGGATCGGGACGCCGTTTTCGAGGAAGCGCGGGTGAACGAAGCGTGGCTTGGCACCACGATCAACACCATCGCATTGAGCGACCGCCATCTCGGGCGCGGCTATGCGCTGGGTGGTTTCCGACACCCGCGCTCACGCATATCCGAGAGAACGGACTATGCTCAGATGCTCAACGGCATCAACGTCGCCATCGCATATTGGCGCGATGAGGTTCGTCGCCACGCGCCCGATCTTATTATCAATGGCAACAAGATTGTCTCGGTCGTGGCGCGCGCGAAAGGTGTTCCGATACGGAGTTTGGCGGGATCGCGTTACGGCAATTACCACTATTGGGCGGTCGACGAATACTATTCTAACCCGGCGGTGAAGAAAGCGTTTGCGCAGGCGCGTCAGAAAGAAGCGGCTGATTTGTCGACGCCCTATGACGGCCACATGCAAATGCGCAAATTCTTTGCCAGCAGCGATACCTTGTTCGGCACGCTGAAGGCGATTGCCTTGATGTTAGCGCGGCTGGCCTATTGGCGCATACGCGGATACGAAAAAGGCCACGGGTACTTCGGTTTGGAGCAGGCGGCTTTCCTGTTTCGTCGGTACCGCGAAAGAAAAGTGCTCGAGAAATCTCGGATGGTATCTCTAGATGATCTTAAGGGCACGCCATTTGTATACTATCCATTGCATACGGAGCCTGAAACAGCGCTTCAAACGCTGTCACCGGAATATTTCTATCAACTGTCCGCGATTGCGGCCTTGTCCCGCGACATGCCGGCTGGAACAATCCTCGCGGTGAAGGAAACATTAGCTGCACTTGGCCGTCGGCCGGACAATTTCCATGATCAGATCCGCGAATTCAAGAATGTGGTGATGATGGACCCGGTCGAATATGGCTTGCAGGTCGCGCGCGAATCGTCCGCCGTTGCGACGATCACGGGGACCGGCGGATTTGAAGCGGCTGTGATGGGCAAGCCGGTGGTCACGTTCGGCCGACACAATATCTACAATTTCCTGCCACATGTCAGCGTGATCGAAGATGAGTCGAAATTAGCAGACTATCTTTATCATGCGCTTTCGCCTGAGTTTGATTCTAAGCAGGCAGCAAAAGATGGTGCGCGTTTTCTGCAAGCGGTCATCGAGACGTCATTCGATCTCGAAGATTTTTCGGTGACGAAGCCGGAACACGCGACGCCGACGATGATTGCGGCAGCGTACGATGCCTTGTTGGCTAGTGTATCGAACGCGGATGCGGATGAAGCGTCGGCGGCGCCTCCGGCAACAGCGATCCTGCAAGAAGCGAGGCAGGCATAATGGTCATTTGGGTGACAGGCCTGTCAGGCGTTGGGAAAACGACCGTGAGTGAGGCATTGGCCGCGTTGGTCAAGCCGCGTATTCCCGAAATGGTCCTGATCGACGGTGATATCGTCCGTGCGATGTTCGGCGCGAGCCTCGGCTATGCGGAAGATAATCGCGTTGTGCAGATTAAGCGGCTTCAAAATTTGGCGCTCATGTTGGCGCGGCAGGATTTAGTGCCGGTCGTGGCCGCGCTTTACAGCCACCCGGATTTGCTGCAATGGAATCGCGAAAACTTGCCGGGGTATTTTGAGGTGCTGCTCGATGCGCCGGTTTCTTTCGTGCAGGCCCGTGATTCAAAATCGCTCTACTCCAATGCCGCGCAACGAGACGTGCCGCAAGTTGTCGGCCTCGACATTCCCTGGCACAGGCCGCAAGCGGCCGATCAGGTGATCGACGCGACTGCAGGCTTGACGCCAGAGGATCAGGCGCGGCAGATCGCGAAAGCGATCCCGCGCCTTGCCGATGCGCTCCCGATGGGCACCGACGCATGACGGAACTGGTTCTCAACCGGACGCAATATCTCGAACTCGAAAAGCTTGGGTTCGGGGTCTTCGATCCCGTCTCGGGATTCATGACCGAGGATGAGTTTCGCGGCGTTGTTGACGACATGCGATTGCCCGATGGTTCGGTTTTTCCGCTACCCGTGGTGCTCGATATTTCGGACGATCAGGCGGAGGCCTGTCGGGGCGCCAACACGGTGAGTTTGATCCACCAGGGCGAAGAGGTCGGTGAATTGGCGCCGGACAGTCTTTACACCTGTGACAAAGAGACGGTGGCGGCGAAGGTTTACGGCACCAACGATCGCGAGCATCCGGGCGTCGGTCATTTTTATTCGATGGGCAACTGGTTTGTCGGTGGCCGCACGAAATGGTCAAAACAAGTGCCGGACGAGCTGACGCCGCACGAATTGACACCCGCGCAAACGCGCACCCTGTTCGCGGAACGCGGTTGGAAAAGTGTGGTCGGGTTTCAGACGCGCAATGTCCCGCATCGCGCTCATGAGTACTTATTGCGCGTTGCGTTGGAATTGGCGGACGGTTTGTTCGTGCAGCCGTTACTGGGGCGGAAAAAGAACGGCGACTATACGCCTGAGGCGATCCTGGGCGGCTATCACGCCTTGATCGGATCTTTTCTGCCTGAAGACCGTTTAGTGCTCGGCATTCTCTCGACCGCCATGCGCTATGCCGGCCCGCGCGAAGCTGTTTTTCACGCCATCATTCGGCGCAACTATGGATGCACGCATTTCATCGTCGGCCGCGATCATGCCGGTGTGGGCGCGTATTACGGCAAATATGACGCGCACCGCCTGGTCGAGCAGGTGCAAGGCGAGCTCGGGATCGAAATATTGCGCCTGTGCGGACCGTTCTATTGCCGCGTCTGCGATGGCATCGTGACGGAGAAGACCTGTCCGCATTGGGAGACCGCGACCGAACATGTGACCGAGATCAGCGGCACGGACATGCGTGCGATCTTGGTTGATGGCCGCGAGCCCGATCCGCATTTGATGCGCCCTGAGGTTGTCGCCGCCTTGCGCGGCGTCCCCCTGTTTATCGAGGATGAACACCCATGAGCCGCACCAAAATCGTCGCCACGATCGGCCCGGCGACTTGCGACCCTGCGTCTTTGCGTGCGCTTGCCGAAGCCGGCATGAGCGTCGCGCGACTGAACGGGTCCCACGCCGATCTCGATTGGCACGCCAACGCGATCGCAACCACTCACGCGACACTGCCGGACATGCCGATATTGCTCGACATTCCCGGCCGCAAAATCCGCACGGTGCAGTTGGCGCATGAGCCGCGTTTCACCACCGGCGAAACCGTGGTGCTGACCACCGATCTTTCCCACGACGGTCACGAGAAAGTCCCAGTCAATTACCCGCATTTGCACGAAGACTTGTCCGAAGGCGATGTGGTGCTCGCGGACGACGGGACATTGAGATTTACTGTCGCTTCCGTAAGCGGACAGGACATTGCGTGCCGCGCCGAGGTCGATGGTATTTTGCGCAGCCGCAAGGGCATCAACGTGCCGAACGTCAGCTTGCGCACAGAACTGGTGACAGACCGCGACCGCAAGATGATCGCGTTTACGCGCGAACACCAAGTTGATTTCGTCGGCATCAGTTTCGTTGAATCGGCGGCGCATGTCGAAGCCATCCGCGAGCTGATCGGAGACAGCTGGCCGCGGATTGTGGCCAAGGTCGAGAACCAAGGCGGCGTCGATCACATGGAGGAGGTCGTGGCGGCAACCGATGCCGTGATGATCGATCGTGGCGATCTGTCTGTTGAAACCGGGTTGGAAACCCTCGGCGTGTTTCAGAAACGGATTCTTGCGGTTGCGCAGGCCCACGCGAAGCCCGTGATCATCGCCACCGAAATGCTGCATTCGATGATCGACAATCCGTTTCCCACCAAGGCCGAGGTCAGTGACATTTCCAATGCCGTGTTGGACGGATCGGCGGCGACCATGTTGTCGGGTGAGACCGCTGTTGGCTCATTCCCGGTCGAAGCGGTGTCGGTAATGCGAAAAGTATCCGCCGCCGCCGATCACCATCTGCAGGCGACACTCGACACCTCCGATCCCGATGAGACGACGAAAGCGGTGCCGCAAGTGATGGGCGATGCCGTGGCCATGGTGTGTCGGACCCTGCCGGTCACGAAAATCATTGCCATAACAATTTCCGGTTTTGCCGCGCGGTGCCTGGCGGCGCGCCGGCCGCGCCAGCCGATCCTGGCGGTCAGCAGCGACGCAATGGCGGCGCGCAGTTTCAATTTGCTGCCGGGTACGACCGGCATTCATGTCGACATTCCGTTCACGCGCACCAGCACCGACCATATTCCGGCGTGCTTGGAAGCGCTGTGGCGCTCCGGGCAGATCGAAGAAGACGATTTCATTTTGGTGACGGCGGTGGCGTATCCGGACTCGGGCAATCGCATGAACATGATGGAAACGCACAGTGTTGCGGACTTGGTGCGATCGCTCGGGTGGCGCGACACACCGGTTGGATCCAAGCCGCGTCTTGCGGCGGGCGGCGCCGGATAGGTCAAATGAGCGGCAAGGCGGAAAACCTGTCCGCTTTTTCCGACGCATCAGCACCGGACGTTGCGCCGGATCGCGTGACGCTCGGCGATGTCCGGGGTTCTTTCGATCGGGGCCGCGTCGCGGAGCCGTGGGTGCTGGCCAACGTGTTTCGCCCGATCGCGGATCTGCTGACGCCCGCTTTCTACAACGCGGGTTTGAGCGGCAATGTGGTCACCGGCTTGCGTGCTTTGATGGCATTCCTCGCCGTGTTCGGCTTGTTGACCGGCGTTGCTGGTTTGGTGCCGGTTATCTTGGCCTTCATTTACATCGGCTTCGTCCTCGATTGTGTCGACGGCAATATCGTGCGTATTCGTAACTCCGCGAGCTATTGGGGCAAATTCGCGGATGGT
>JANQOH010000174.1 GCA_028289725.1 Alphaproteobacteria bacterium | reverse complement strand
TCACCAAAGGCCAGGAAGTGCTCTCGTCATGGCAACGGCGTTGGCGCTTAGAGCCGCTCGCCCTCGCCGCCAGCAAGATCGCGCGCGCGGTATTGCGCTTCCGCGTCTTCCATTCGACCGAGCGCCTTATAGGCGTCTCCCAAGCCGCCAAGCGCGGCCGCATATCCCGGGCGATACGCGAGCGCCGTTTCGAAACCGGCCACAGCCTCGTGATGCGCGCCCTGCGCTAGCAGCACCACGCCGATTTCATGATGGCCTTCAGCGTAGTCGGGTTTCAATCGCACGGCTTCTTCATGACACGCCAAGGCTTCATCCAATTGGCCTTGGTGCCGCAAGGCGATCCCTTGCATGTTGTGGGCTTCCGGAAAATCGGCACGGATCGCGAGCGCTTGGTGACAGCGGTCGACGGCCTCGTCGAACTGCCCGAGCGCCACCAGGGCCGCCGCCAAATTTGTGAGCGCTTGAACATAGTCCGGCTTGAGCGTGACCGCTTGCTGATAGCACGCGACCGCGTCGCCCGGCTTGCCGGCGATCTTGAGAGCCCGCCCTTTGTGGTAATGCGCCTCGGCATAGTTGGGGCGGATCGCCAATGATTGGTCGATCCACGTGATGGCCTCGTCCGTATCGCCTTCCTGCAGTGCGATCACACCCAGCAGATGCATTGCGACGAAGTTCCGGTCTTGCTCCGCCAAGATGTCGGTATAGAGCTGCTTGGCTTCGGCCAGGCGCTCCGCCTGATGGTGCGCGATCGCCTCTTTCAATGTCTCTTCCGTCACCATTTCAAAACCGCTTTGGCCGGTTCCCGCGCGCGATATCGTTCATCCCAGGCGCAAAGGTTTGCGCGATCACCGCGCAGGTCGAGTTCGGCGAAACGGCAAAATTGCAACGCGGCTTGCATGGTGCAATCGGCGATTGACGGCGCGTCGCCCATGATCAATGACCGGCCGTCGCTCAACACAGATTCCAGATAGTCGAGCGGTGTTTGCATGTCATCTTCTAATTGCTTAGCCAGCTCAGGATCAGGTGGCAGGCCGAGCGGCGATTTCTTGGCATGCACATAGCGGCTCATCGGCGTGGCAATTCGCACATCGATAATCCGCTCCATATCGCGCGCATGCGCCCGCGCCAGCGGATCGGCGGGCAGCAACGCACCGTCGGGGAACCGGTCCTCCAAATACTCGATGATCGCCAGAGACTCTTTCAGAAATGACCCGTCGTCGCATTCCAGAACCGGCAAGGTCCCGAACGGGTTGCGCGCCAAATGCTCTGGCTCCTTATGCCGGCCCTTCAACGTGTTGACCATGACCTGCTCAATGCCGAATGACGCACCTAGCGCCTCGCGCTCGGCGACATAGAGCATCGCCTTGGTCGGGTTCGGCGCCAGCGGCACCATGTAGAGCTTCATTGCAGCGCGTCTCCCGGCCTAATGGTTCCACCACGGCATGTCGGAAAACGGCCGCATGTCGAGCTCGTGCGTCCAGGCCGAGCGGTGTTGCTGTGAAATGTGAAAATAGGTGTTGGCGATTTCCTCGGGCAGCAGCAAGCCATCATGCTCCATACCTTGCGTCTCGCGCAGCTTCTGGAAGCCTTCCGGGCCGAGCATCTTGCCGAGCGTGTCGGGCGCGTCCACCGCGCCATCGATAATCACATGCGCGACATGAATGTTCTTCGGCGCGAATTCGGCATTCAACGATTGGCATAGCATGCGTCGTCCGCCCATCGCGGCCGCGTGGCTGTGCTGGCCCTTATTGCCGCGCATCGCGGCGGTCGCCGAGGTGACGATGATCGTGCCCTTGCCGCGCTTTTCCATCAATGGGCACACGGTTGAGGCGACGCGGAACAGACCGAAACACGCCATCTGCCAGCCGCGTTCGAAAGTCTTATAATTGGTCTCGGCGAGCGAGCGGTCGCCAACTTGGGCGCCCAGATTGTAAATCACCACCTCAATCGGCCCGATCTCGGCTTCGACCGTCTTGATCCGGTTCTCGATCTCATCCGGCTTCACCGCGTTGAGCAAATAGCCCGAGGCGTCGCCGCCGTCCGCCTTGATCGCGTCGACCAGCTTATCCAACCCCTCTTGGTCGGTTCGCCGGAGCAACACCGCGTGATAGCCCTCGCGCGCAAACCGCTTGCCCACGGTCCCGCCGATCCCCGCGCCCGCGCCGAACACAATGCACACCGGTTTGGTCATGTCTTCGCTCCTTCCACTCACGTCTACGCCCGTCACCCCGGCCCCGGAGCCGGGGTCCAGGGACCCGAGACCCATCGTCTCGGAAAGCGTGGACACCGCTCCTGGACCCCGGATCAAGTCCGGGGTGACATTCGGCCGGCCGTTGCGTCGACCGGCACCGCGCCACCCTTCCCACACAGACGCCGCGCATTCAAGCCGCGCAAACGCAAGCACGTCACGCCACAGACGCGGGACCTTGCTCTACATCCGACAGGACATCCACGATGGCGCACTCGGGCACCGCGTTGCCGGTGCAGCGGGCGGCCATGTCGGTGAGTGTGGCTTCGATCTTTTTCAAGTCGGCGATTTTGTCGCGAATGTCGGCCGCGTGACGCAGCGTCAGCCCCTTGACCTCGGCGCAGGGGAACGCGCTGCCATCGACCAGAGCCAGCAGTTCGCCGACTTCCGCGATCGTGAATCCGAGTTCCCGACTGCGGCGGATAAAGTGCAGCCGCCGGACGTCCGCGTCGCCATAGGACCGATGCCCGCCGGCCGTGCGCGCGGGCTCGTGGAGCAATCCAATTCGTTCGTAATAGCGCACGGTTTCCGGGTTGGTTTGTGTGCGCGCCGCCAATCCGCCACGTGACAGTCCGCGTCCGCGCCGACCATTGGGTCCCGCCATAATTCTGTCCTTGAACCTGTAGTTACTACAGGAACCATACTTGATCGAAGCGCCCTGTTCGAGGGTGCGAAGCACCGCCGGCGAAAAGGGCCCGTGCATGAGCGATCGAACCCTTTTGTGCATCGGTCTTGGCGGGACCGCGATCGCGGCACTCTGCTGTTTCACGCCGCTTCTCGTCATTGTGCTCTCGGCTCTTGGCCTGGTGTCGGTAATCGGCTGGCTCGATATCGTTTTGATCCCGATGCTCGGCGTTTTTCTGCTGATCGCGGGATATGCGCTATGGAAGATGCGGCGTCCGGCCTCGAACTGACCTCGGTGCTCGCCTGTCCAAAATGCGGGCATCGGGCCTCGGAGCAGATGCCGACCGACGCCTGCCAATATTTCTATGACTGCCGGTACTGCGGCGCGGTGCTAAAACCAAGCCCAGGCGATTGCTGCGTGTTTTGCTCCTACGGAACGGTCCCCTGCCCGCCGATTCAAGCCGGCAACCGCTGCGACGGATAGGCGGCGCCAACAATGGCCCCCGGGGCGCCTGAGCATGGCGCGGCGGCACATGATATGTTAAGGCGCACGGTGCGGGACGCGGCAGACTCGCAGGGAAATGGCGCGCGGAAAGCGCCGCGTTTTAGATCACAAAGGTAAGGACGCCCCAATGGCACTGGTTTCGACGCAAGACGCCCCGAGCGACACGGTCCGGATCGGTTCTTTCGAGTATATGTCCGCCGCCTCGGTGCCGTCTCTCCACCGCAATGGCAAGGTATTGACCCGGCGCGACGAAGACGGCAGCGACGCCGGTTGGCTGGGTGTGGATCTGGAGAGCCACGATATGGCGGTGCACGATGCGCGGCCCCTGGAAGCGACCAACCGATGCAC
>JANQOH010000169.1 GCA_028289725.1 Alphaproteobacteria bacterium | reverse complement strand
GTCGAGCCCTTGCGCGAACTGTTCAAGGACGAAGTGCGCGCCCTCGGCCATGAACTCGGCCTGCCGGACGAGATGGTCGGACGCCATCCATTTCCCGGACCCGGCCTCGCGATCCGGATCCCGGGTGAAATCACCCGCGAAAAACTCGACATCTTGCGCAAGGCCGACGTGATCTACTTGGAAGAGATCCGCGCCGCCGGCCTATACGACGCCATTTGGCAAGCCTTCGCGGTCCTGTTACCCGTGCGCACCGTCGGCGTGATGGGCGACGCGCGCACTTACGAATATGTCTGCGCCCTGCGCGCGGTCACTTCAACCGATGGCATGACCGCCGACTATTACCCGTTCCCGCACGATTTTCTCGGGCGCACGGCGAACCGCATCATCAACGAAGTCCGCGGCATCAACCGGGTGGTCTACGACGTCACGTCCAAGCCCCCCGGCACCATCGAGTGGGAATAGCCGGCTAATATTTGAAGGCGACCATGAACCAGACTTTTTCGGTGTCGGTCGCGAATGTGTCGGCATCGTAGCGGGCGTACTTCAAGGCGACGCTGAAACGTTTGTAAAACTTGCGTGCGACTTGCAGATTGAGTTCTCGGCCTAAATTGGCGCTGCTTTCTTCGGCATCGAACCAATGGTAGACGGCGGTAAATTTGGTGCCGTCAAACCAGGCCAGGCCTTTGGCCGTGTAGTCGAAGCGAAGGTACAAATCTTCGATGCCGCTTCCGGGCGTCGACAGGAACTTGTCCGCCCAACCTTGAAACGCATGCAGCGTGGCGGTCGGTGTCTGGAAGGCGCGCGTGCCGTCGCCGGACAAGACTTCGTACCCCACTTTCGCGCTGATCGTGTCGTAAGATATGCCCGGTTCGAGCAAGTAATATCCAAAGCTGCTCGAATTGGGATTGTTGGCGTGGTCGGTCTGCCAAGCGGCCTCGGCGGTATACAGCACAGTCCATTGGTCGTTGATCGCTTGTTTGCCGGCAAAGCGCAGGCCGAACGTTTTGCTCGACAAGGCCGGTGCTTCATCGAAGTCGTGAAGATAACCATAGGCCGTGAGCTTGCCGAAGCTCAGTCCGGTGTAGGCGACATTGACGAAATGGCTGTTTGACGCGAAATCACCGACGCGCGAGTTTTCGCCGAAAATGCGATTGACCAAAGTGACGTACATATAGGTGGCGGTGACATCTGGAATGATGCCCGTGGTCAGGCGTGCGCCTTCGAAAGTTTGCTCATTTTGCCGAAAACCAACCGTGCCGACGAAGCGGTGATTATCGAATATGACGCGTTGCCGGCCGACTTTGATCGCGGTCTCGGGCAGACTGGTATTGACGATGTAATATTGATTGAATTCCCGATTGTTCGGATCGGCGACCACCGGAAACTGCGTCTTGCCGTTGACGGTGTCATTGAACCGTTTGCTGCCAAATGCTGTTGTGGCTTGTGCTTCGGCGCCGATGGCGAAGCCGTAAAATTCGCCGGTCTCATAGCCAAGGCGCACGCGCACTGTGTTCGCATTCGCGCGGGCCGCGAAGCCGTCCTGATCGACGTGCTCAAAGCGATACCGAACATCGGCGCTGATTTTGCCGCCGGTTATCGCGTCTTGAAGCGATTCGCCCGCGAATGAGGCGGGGGCGAGCACCAAAGCAGCGAGGCCGATCAAGCCAGCGCCGCGATCAATACGCGCGCGGCGCGACCACAATCGATTAGGCGACGATCGACGGGTGTCAGCAAAGGCGGCGTGACCCGTCGCTAAGGAAAATCGGACTTTGGCAACACACTCCTTCAGGCCACGTCCCATCTTACGCTCCGGTCTATTTTGGTCGCTCCACACCGGAACCGAATTCGCTTTGCTGGCCGACAATCGTTCGCGCAAAGGCTTTGTGCTTCGCTGTATCGCGAAGTCTCGGCTCCAAATAGACAAAAATGAGAAGGGACGAAATAAAGTAGATTGTGGCTTTGAAAGCACATAAAGTGCATGCACCGGTAAAATAAACGTAAATAACGCGCGTCGCGCCGGTGCCTTTGCCGGTTATTCTCACCCATTGTTTCGCACGACGTGATTTCCCAGCGTGCAGGAAAGCTCGTCGTGCGGCGGCCGGGTTGGGCCACCGCGCGACGAAGCTACGTTGCCGCGCCCGTGTCGGTCTTAGGCGGCGCGGACCGTCTTCAGAAATTCGGACACGGCATTGCGCAGGGCCGCGGATTGTTCGGAAAGCTCGCCGGCGAGTCCTTGGACTTGCGTCGCCGCGGATCCGGTTTCGTTCGCGGACGCGCTGACCGCTGTGATGCTGCCGGTCACTTCTTCGGTTCCGCGAGCCGCCTGCTGCACGTTGCGCGCAATTTCTTGGGTCGCGGCTTGTTGCTCTTCCACGGCGGAAGAAATGGTGGTGGCGATCTCGTTGACCTGGCCGATCGTCGTGGTGATGTCGGTGATCGCTTTTACGGCCCCTTGCGTCGCCTCCTGAATGCCTTCGATCTGCATGGAGATCTCTTCAGTCGCTTTAGCGGTCTGACTCGCGAGGCCCTTTACCTCCGTGGCCACGACCGCGAAACCCTTGCCCGCATCGCCCGCGCGCGCCGATTCGATTGTCGCGTTGAGTGCCAGGAGATTTGTCTGTTCGGCAATGTCGCTGATCAGACCAACCACTTCGCCGACTTTTTGCGCCGCGTTCGCGAGGCCTTGTACCTCAGCCGTGGTGCGTTCGGACTCTTCGGCGGCCTTGTTGACGATGTTGGACGAGTGTACGACCTGCGAACCAATTTCGGTGATTGAGGCCGACAATTCTTCGGTCGCGCTGGCGACGGTTTGTACGTTGGAGCTAGTCTGAGATGCGGAGGACGAGACGTTCGTCGCTTGATCCCGCGCTTCACTTGCGCTTGCCGTCAAGGTGCCGGACGCGGTCTCCATCTGCTGAACGGCGTTGGAGAGCATCTCCAGCACGCCACCAACATTTTCCTCGAATTGATCGGCCATATTCCACATGGCCTGCTTCCGTTCCGCTTCAGCCCGTTCGGCGGCTTCCGATTCCTTGCGCCGCCGCATTTCATCGGCTTGGCGTTGCTCATCTTCGGCCTGCCGCTCGGCTTCGGCAGCTTGCTGCTGGCGCTCGCGCTCGGCATCCTCGTCACGACGCTGCCGCTCGAGATCCTGTTGTTCGCGTTCGCGCTGTTCCTGCTCGCGCAGGCTATCTTCTTCTTGCCGGCGTTTGGCCTCTTGCTGAAGTCGTTCTTGTTCGATCGCGTTTTCGCGGAAGACAGCCATGGCGCGCGCCATCGCGCCGACTTCGTTCTGGAACTCCGTCCCACTAATTTCGACCGCGTGATCGCCTTCCGCAAGTTTGGTTACCGCACGCGTAAGGCCCGCGACTGGGCGGGTCACACTCAAAACGGCGAAATACACGATGAAGGCCGTAGCAACCAACATGGCTGCGATCACGAAGACCATGGTGTAGAGCGCGGTCTCGGCGTCGCCGACGATGGAATCCGTTAGTGCGACAAGGTCGCCCGCGATTTCGTCTTCCATTGTCTTCATGAGATCGATTTTGGCGGTAATCGTGTCAAACCAACCGCTACCGGAGATGCCTTGAAGGCTGCCGCCAAAGACGCTGGCCACGCCGACGTCGCGCATGCGCTGAACGGCTTCAACCCGGCTGTCGCCTCGGAAATCTCTCAACAGGTCGCGCTGCGCAGGCGTCGCATTGGTTTCAAACACTGACAGATAGGCTTCTTGCTGCGCGATTAGCGACACAAAACGCTCGTAAATCGCTGGCTTGAAGGCTCCTGACCCAAAGCCGTTCGCGCCCATTGCGCGTTCGAGTCCCGCACGCTCCTTGGCTTGCAGGAAGTTGATGTAGGCCGTAATCGCGTTTGTCAGGCTTGGATCAGAGCTAAGCTCCGCCATGGCGCCGACCACGCCGAGCCAGAGGGCAATTGTCTTTGAATAGTACGCCGCCATTTCTGGAACCGAGTACGCCAGACGTGAGACCGCGTCCCGTTTCGAATCCAGTTCGCTAAGCGCGGCACTTGCATCCGCAACGCGTTTGCTGAATGCGGCGCCGTAGTGATCGGCATTCAGCTCGCCCAGGCGTCCAAGAAACTGCTCGCGGACCTCGTTCGACGTGGCGATTTGGCTTTGAAGTTTGTTGTCGAAGCCCGCTCCGCCGCGCGCGCCGATGAAACCGGCGGATATGCCGCGCTCTTTCTGGAGTTCGTGCACCATGCCGCTGATGTCCGGCGCGTACTGCGCCAGCGACCCAACTTCCTCGGCGCTCGAAGCGACTTCGTACTTTTGCAAGAGCGATATAACGCCAAAGGTAATGAATCCGATACACGGAAACAAAAGAGCTAGCGCGACTAAGGTGAGGATATTGCGACCTTGAAGAAGTTTTTTCATGGCGACCTGGAATGTTAGTTGTTTAGCTAATTTGTCAGCGGGAGTTCGCTGCGCAATTGCCAAACACGTTCAACTTTTGATTCCCGGCGCCTTCAGAAAAGTGCGCACGTAGCGCGCTAGAAACGCGGCGTCTGGATCACAAAAGTCCCCCAAACCCGACCCCATGTTCGCTCTGTGGTTGCTCGCATCAACATAGGCGCTGATGACATCGAGCTCACACGCATTGCGATTGACCGTTGCCCCCTACACAAGGGATATATTGCGGTTCATGATCATTTCAACTTGAGAATGATCCAAATTTGGTGCCGAACTCAGGATGAATGAGGTTTGCAAATTTTTTTCGAAGAGAAACACTTAAAGAATTCAAGAAGTTCTCTGTTGTTGATGAGTTTCATCTATTGATTGCATGGCTTATGGATGCGCGGATGCTGTCGGCCGCGGAGCAGAGTCGGGCACGCGAAATCCATTAGTCACGCGGTTGAGCGATATGCTGGACGTGATTGCGGGTGCCGTACGGAAACCAGATTTTGACCGTGCGCGATGCCGCGGTTCCGTGAAACCGCGAACCAAATTGGGAATCGTTTTAGAACGTTATGCTGCGCGCACCGACTTGAGGAATTGCGCCACCGCGTCACGCAACGTACTCGATTGTTGGGTTAGATCACCGGCGAGTTTCTGCACCTGAGAGGCTGCTTGGCCGGTTTCGCCGGCGGATTGCGTAACACCGCCGATATTTCCGGTGACCTCCTGCGTGCCGGCCGCCGCTTGCTGGACATTCCGCGCAATTTCTTGGGTCGCCGCTTGTTGCTCTTCCACGGCGGCGGAAATCGTTGTCGCGATCTCGTTGACTTGTCCGATCGTCGAACTGATACCGCCGATGGCCTGCACGGCGCCCTGTGTTGCGGTTTGAATGCTGTTGACCTGGGCCTCAATGTCTTCGGTCGCCTTGGCGGTTTGACTTGCCAAGCTTTTCACCTCTGTCGCGACCACGGCGAAACCCTTGCCAGCATCGCCGGCGCGTGCCGACTCGATCGTGGCATTGAGCGCGAGGAGGTTGGTTTGTTCCGCGATTTCATTGATCAATCCGACGACATCGCCGATTTGGCGCGCGGCATCCGCCAGGCTTTCAACTTCTTCGGTGGTTCGTTCCGATTCGCTCGCGGCTTGACCCGCGACTTGTGACGATTGTGCGACTTGTCGGCTAATCTCCGTGATCGAACTTGAGAGCTGTTCGGCGGCACTCGCGACCATTTGAACGTTGTTGCTTGTATCTTGTGCCGCCGACGAGACGGTTGCCGCTTGATTGCTGGCATTATCCGCGCTGCTTGTCATGGCGTGAGACGCCGACTCCAGCTGAGTGATCGCGGCGGAAACCGACTCGAGCACACTACCGACATTTTCCTCGAATTGATCGGCCATCGCGCGCATGGTGGCCTTGCGTTCTTCTTCCGCGCGCCGTTCAGTTTCGATTTCGTCGCGGCGGCGCTCTTCTTCGGCATGGCGCTTTTCGTCTTCGACCAGCCTTTTCTGTTCTACTGCCTGCTGTTCACGGTCGCGTTCCGCCGCCTCGGCCTGTCGCTGCCGCTCTTGCTCCGCCTGCGCACGACGCGCGTCTTCTTCGTCGCGTTGT
>JANQOH010000108.1 GCA_028289725.1 Alphaproteobacteria bacterium | reverse complement strand
GGTACAAATGGTAGCGGGACGCGCTGCTCGCCGATTGCGTTTTGATGTATGCCCAACGCGGTCACGGCAAACGGTCGTCGTTCTACTCCGACTATACTTTCGGGTGCTGGCGCGACGGTGAGGAGGGGCCGGAGCTCGTGCCCGTCGGCAAAGCCTATTTCGGTTACACCGATGCGGAACTGACCGAAATCGACAAATGGGTCCGCAACAACACTATCGATCGGTTCGGGCCGGTCCGGGCCGTCCCGCCGGGCCTGGTGTTCGAAGTCGCGTTCGACTCCGTGCACCGCTCCAAGCGGCACAAATCGGGGCTCGCCATGCGCTTTCCGCGCATCCATCGATTGCGCTGGGATAAGCCGCCCGACGAGGCCGACCGCGTCGAAAGCCTGGAAGCGATGGCGGAGTGAGCGGTTATTCCGCCGCCGCGGCAGCCGCGGCGGCTTCCGCGACGATATCCGCCGAACGGTCGGTGGCCGGAACCAGGTATGACAAGAACTGGTTTGCGCACGCCGCCCAGGAGAAGTTCAGCGCATAGTCGCGGCAGAGACCCGGCGCGATGGTTCGCGCCTTTTCGATGGCCGCGCCGAGATCCTCATCCAGGACGCCGACCGGCTGATCGCCGATGACATCGAGCGGGCCCGGCACGGGAAACGCCGCGACCGGCAGGCCGCACGCCATCGCTTCGAGCATGACCAGGCCGAAAGTGTCGGTCCGGCTCGGGAATACGAACACATCGCCGGCGGCATAGTGCCGAACCAGGTCTTCGCCATGCTTCGGGCCAACGAAGGTCGCGTCCGGATACTTTTTCTTCATGCCTTCAAGCTGAGGTCCGCCGCCGACCACGAGCTTGCTACCCGGAAGGTCGAGTTTCAGGAACGCCTCGATATTTTTCTCGACCGCGACGCGGCCGACATAGACATGAACCGGTTTCGGCAATGTGATGGCTGGCTCCAGGCCCGCCCGGAAAAGCTCGGTGTCAACGCCGCGGCTCCAGTCGACGATGTTGCCGATATCGTGCGCTTCAAGTTCCCGCCGGATAGTTTGCGTGGCAACCATCAAGGCGCTCGATGGCCTGTGGAACCAACGCATCACGCGATACCCCCAGCTCACCGGCACCGGCACGCGTGCCGAAACATATTCCGGGAATTTGGTGGTGTAGCTGGTTGTAAAACGAAGGCCGCGCGAAACCGCGATACTCCGGGCGGCTATGCCGATCGGTCCTTCGGTCGCGATGTGGATGGCATCGGGTTGTTCCCGGTCGATGATGCGTCGCAGCTTTCGGCCTGGGAACAGGGCAAGCGGGATCTGCCGATAGGTGGGGCAGGGTATCGTCTTGAATTGTGCGGGCGAGACGACCGTGACGTCATGACCTTTGCGTTGGCATTCCGAACGGACTTGGCCGAGAGTACGAGCAACGCCATTGATCTGCGGGCTCCACGCGTCAGTGATCAGGAGGATGTGCATACGGACTCGCTTTCGCGATCGGATGAGGGGCAGAGCGTGCGGTCACGCCGCCCTTGGGTGCGGCAATGCGTCGTGCCGCAATTTGCCTTGGTCTTCGGCATGGGTCGCCGGGTCGGTCCAGCGAATAATCTCAAAGCGCCCGTCATGGCGTTCGACGACGGCCGTGCAACTCTCTACCCAATCGCCATCATTGATGTAGAGGATGCCGTCGATGTCGCGGATCTCGGCGTGATGGATGTGGCCGCAGATCACGCCGTCTACGCCTTTGCGACGCGCTTCCTCGGCAACCGCCGTCTCATAGGTGCCGATGAACTGGACCGCATTCTTGACCTTGAGTTTCAGGTAGGCGGAAAGCGACCAATAGCGCAGGCCGAACCGGCGGCGGACGGTGTTGAAGACCGTATTGAGTTTCAGCAAGGTGATGTACGACCAGTCGCCCAGCCGCGCCAGCCACTTTGCGTACAGAACCACGCCGTCAAACTTGTCGCCGTGTATCACCAGCATGCGTTTGCCGTCCGCGGTTTCGTGAATCGCTTCGAGCATCACCTCGACGCCGCCGAAATGCGTGCCGCAATAGTCGCGGAAGCATTCATCGTGATTGCCGGGTACATAAATGATGCGCGTGCCTTTGCGCGCCTTGCGCAATAGCTTTTGCACCACGTCATTGTGGCTTTGCGGCCAGTACCAGGTCTTTTGCAATCGCCAGCCATCGACAATGTCGCCGACCAAGTAAATGGTCTCGGCATCGTGGAGGCGCAAGAAGTCGAGAAGGGCGTCCGCTTGGCAGCCGCGGGTTCCGAGATGGATATCGGAAAGGAAAAGAGCGCGGTTCGTTTTCAAGTCTTGGTTACGGTTCAATGGTCAAGCTTCGCAACCGTTTACGTTGGTTGCTTCATACGCGACTTTGATTGCGGATTTGTGACTCTCTATTGGGCCGCCGCAACGACGCCGGATATTCGAGGGTCCAAGGCCGGGCATCGTTTGCGGTCCTGCTCAAAATCGACTAAGCCCAGGCCACAATTATCTTTTGGCCGCGCTCAAACCCGGGGTTGTTCGTGGATCTTGAGATCATTCACAATCCCGCCGCAGGGCAGCGCGGCCAGCGCCTGTTTCAAGCAGTTTTGGCGGGGCTAGCGGCCGCAGATTGCCGGATCACGGTGCACCGGACGGAAGGACCCGGCCACGCCAGCCAATTGGCCGAGGCCGTGGCGGAGACCGCGCCGGATCGCCTGGTGGTCGCCGGCGGCGATGGCACCGTCAACGAAGTGATCAACGGATTGAACGGGACGAACGCGCCACCGGTCGCGATTATTCCGATGGGCACTGCGAATGTGCTGGCGTCGGAAATCGGTCTGGCGATTCGATCGCGCGCTGTTGTGGAGACAATTAACCATGGCGAGCCAACGGAAGTAACGCTCGGTGCTATAGGAAATCGGCGCTTTGTCTTAATGGCCGGGGCCGGATTTGACGCTCACGTGGTCGCCGGTGTCGACACGGCATTGAAACGCAAGGTCGGCAAGTTGGCCTATGCCTTGTCGTTCCTTAAGCAGTTGCGCCAGTTCGAGTTTCCGAACTACGGCGTGACAATCGACGGTGTGCGATCCAATGCGGCATCGGTCGTGGTCACCAATGCGCGTCTATACGCCGGACCCTACATAATTGCGCCGCAGGCCGATTTGCGTGATGCCGCGCTTCACGTTTGCCGTTTCCTATCGCCCGGGCTTTGGCCCGCGATCCGAGCGGGCGTGGCGCTATTTACAAATCGTCTTCGGACGGGCCCGGGGTTTTCGATCGATGCCGGCCAACAGATTGAGCTCCATGGCCCGGTGGGTGACCCGGTTCAAGCCGATGGCGACATCGTCGCGACCCTTCCCGCGAAGATCACGGCGATACCCAACGCGCTCAGATTGGTCTACCCGCGCCGCAAAAATTGAACGGCAAACCAGAGAATCGGGCCGTGCCGTCACAATCTAGGCGCTCGGTCCATGCTATTGTGAGACGAGTAATGCTTCAGAAGTAATTCGCGGGAGGTTCAAGACTCATGGCTGGCGAAGTTCAAAAAATTCCAGACGGTTTTCACAGTTTGACGCCACATATCGTCGTGTCTGACGCGGCCAAGGCGATCGATTTTTATAAACAAGCCTTTGGCGCCGAGGAGGTGATGCGGGCACCGGATCCAAGCGGCGACCGCTTGATGCACGCCGAAGTCCGCATTGGCGACTCAACGCTGATGATGACCGACACCTACCCGGAATATGGCGCCAAGAATCCGCAAGATCTCGGTGGGTCGCCGATTGCGCTGCATTTCTATTGCGAAGATGTCGACGCCATGGTCGCGCAAGCCGTGGCGGCTGGTGCCGAAATCCAAATGCCCGCAGCCGATATGTTCTGGGGCGATCGATACGCGCGCGTCAGCGATCCATTCGGCCACACCTGGGCGATTGCCTGCCATATTCGGGACGTCACGCTGGAAGAAATGGCGGCGGGTGCCAAAGAGGCGTTCGGCGGCGGTTAAAACGTCCGCTCGGCAATCACCAAATAGCGCATCGGCCCGCCCGGCGCGATGGCGTCGAACGGCCAACATGTCACAAGGGCCAAGCTCGGTTTCGCGTCAATCGGGTCAAGCCGGGTATCGCGCGAGTCGACGATACGCGTCTCGACCACTTTGAAGATGTGGGCTGCGCCGTCCGCGTCATCAACATGGATTTCGGTGCCGGGCGTCAAGTCTCGCAGCATGCGGAAATGCGTGTCGCGATGGCCGCCGATCACGCTGAGACCCGGCGCGCCGGGCTGGGGCGTCCCGTCGACGTGGCCTGGCGCGAATGCCAAGGTGCGGCCGCTGCCGCCGGAGAGCACGATCATGTCTTGGTCTAGGCTCGGCACCCGCAGCCGGGCGACCGGCGAGGTGTCGGCCCAGGGCCAAGGTCTGGCCGGCTTGCCCGTTGTCACCGTGTCGACCCACGATTCCTCAAGCAGATGCTGCGCCAGCAATGCTTTGGCATGCATGTACCCGGCCTCGCCAACCTGCCAGACACCGAGAGCGGCGAGCAGGATGGCGAGGATCAGATAGACGCGAGACCGCTTCATGCGCGGCGCCGCCACATGACCAACATAAACAGTGACAGTATCATCAGGGCGAGGCCGATCAGAGCCTGAAGGCCTGCCGGCGTTGCGCCTTGCGGCAGCGCAATGCCCGTACCGATGCCGACAGCTCCGTCGGCTGAGACGGGTGTCAGCTGAGGCAGCGAGGCATCCTGGTCGCGCGGCGCGGGCAGGGCCCGTTTCGCCTCACCGAACACTTTGTCGAAATCCCAGCCGTGCGGCAGATTGTGCGGCAATTTTCCGCTCGCCAGTGGTGCATCGGCCGGCCGGCTCGGCGTCACGTCAACAGCCACCAAGCTGGTATATTTGCTGACCAGATGGTGCTTGAGCGCGAGATCCAAAACATCGCGGCGTATCGCTTCCGGGTCGCTATCGAGACCGCCTCGGTGCATTAATGTGTCGATGCGATCACGCGCCCACAAGGTCGCGATGCCTTTGGTGGGCGCGGCTTCGGCGAGATCGAGCGTCGCGCGCCACTGAACCCCGTCACGCAACCCGGACACGGCGAGCGCGCCGTCGAGGCGATTCACTTGTGCAATGACCATCACCGGCTCGCCGGCATAAAGGTCCGGCAAGGTCTCGCGGGATAAACGCGGCGAGATGTCGTCGGGCCAAGTCATGGCGAGGTCGGTCATGGCCGGCGATTCAAGCTTTTCGAACAGCGCGGTCATACGGTCTTGGACTTCCGATGTGGCGCCAATATGGGTGAAGGTGCCGCGCCCGGTCTCGGCCGCCTTGACCATGAAATAGCTGTTGGGCGCCGAGCCGATGCCGATGGTGAATAGGCGCGCGCTGCCGAGATCGGCGTCGATGATGCCGAACAGTTCGGTCTCGTTGCCGACCGAGCCATCGGTCAAAAACACCACTTGGCGCAAGTAACCACTGGGCGCTTGCCCGCGCAACGCGAGCGTCAGGGCCGGCACCATTTCGGTGCCGCCGTCGGCTTCCAACGCCTCGACGAATTCCCGCGCCATGGCGCGTTGTTCAGGGGTCGCGGCTTGCGGCGCGGCGAATAGCGCGGATGCCGCGTCGTTGAAGATCACGAGGTTGAAGCGGTCCTGATCGGTCAGGCGATCGATGGCGAGCGCCAAAGCGGCCTTGGCTTGCGCGATCGAGTCGCCGGCCATCGAGCCCGAAATATCGAGCACAAAGATCACTTCGCGCGGCGGCGTCTGTTGCGTTTCGGTTTGCGCCGCCGGATCGGGCGGCAAGATCATCGCGAGCAAATAGTGCGCACCGTCGAACGGCTCCGTGAACAGTCCGGCGATCGGCGCGGTGCTCACCTCGGGGCGCCAGGTCAGTTCGAAATCGCGATCCGCGGGGACGGCACCCTCGGCGAGCGTCACTTGGATGGCCTCCGTGCCATCCTCGACGATATCAACCGAGTGGTAGGCGCTCGCGATATCCGCGAGCGGGAAGCCGGCAGCCAACCGAACGCGCAACGCGACCGGATTGATTTTACCTTCCTCAGGCCGGAGCACCGGTGAGGTGATCCGTCCGGCATCGGGCACGCGGTCCGTGCCGTCGACTGCCCAACCATTACCGGTCAACGATACGCTTTGAATTTCGCCGGGAACGTAGCGCGGCCCAACGACCATTGGGAAACGCAGGCTGAAGGCCGCTTGGTCGTAACGCAAAGTTTGCTGGTATTCGATTTCCACGGCGACTTGCTCGCCGGGGCCGATATTCGCGATCGACGTGGTGAAAATGTTTGGACGCTCAGATTCGAGAAGGCTGGCCTTACGGCCTTCGCGGCGGGCTTGCTCGTAGACACGGCGGGCTTCTTGCCGCTCCTTGATCACGCCTTCAATCAGGCGGTCGCCGACTATCAGACGCAAATGATCGACAGCGGCATTCTCCGGCAGCGGAAAGACATAAAGGCCCTCCACCCATTCCGTGCCCGGATTGTGGAAGTGCTGGCGCACGGTCGCGCGGGCGACCAAACCGCCGGCGTCGATCTCGACTTCGGTCGCCACGGTTGGTGCGACGCGGAAGTGCGGCGTGTCTTCGGCGCCGTCGCGGGGGCGCAGCAACAAGCTGCCGCTGCCCACTTCGCCCGGTTTGGCGAGCGGCAGGTCCGCCAACGGATTGGCGCGGGCATCGCTCAACGCCAGCGCGCACAGTGCCGTGAGTGTGGCCAAGAAACAAAACACCGCGCGCCGGATATCCGTGCGCGCGGCTGAGAAACCGTGGGACTCTGTCAGCATGTATTCCCCCTTTGGCTGAGGCATCCGTGCGCGGGGCGCCTTTCGGATGCGAGGGGGAGACTGTCAGTCGATCAAGCCGTTTTTATGCGCTCGTCGTGACCAAATCTGGGAACTGTTGCGGCGAAATTGCGGCAGCGCTCAGCGTCAGCCGGACTGAGAAGCTGCAGACAAACTAATTTGTCAGCTCGGGAACCTTGGAGGTCGACGCTTCCTGCGCCTGCTCCCGCTGTTCCTTGGCGACCTTTTGGTCTTCCAAGTCTTCGGTCAGCGCGGCCATGACATGCGCCATTTGCTGAACTTCAACGCCTGGTCTCGGGTCCAACGGCTCACCGCCATCCAAGGACGCGATAATCGCGTCGAAGGCTTCCAGTCCGCCGCCGAGCGCGATCAACTCCGCCATGTCAGCCGAACCGCTGTCTTGGCCGCCTTCGTTGCGGATGGCCAGTGCCATTTCCGCCAAGGCACGCGGCCTGAAATCGGTGTCCTGCATGTCTTGTGGGTCTGACGTGTCAAGAATGTCTTTGTCGCTCATGATCGACCTTGCCTTCCAACAGGAAGAAAATCCTGGATAACCGGCCCCCAGCAGACCGGTGAATGGAGTCAAAGTTAGGTCAGTCGGGAGCGGGAACCAGAAATCTGCCGCAAAATCCCTAAACGCATCGTTACCACGACGGAATGACTGCAGGTCAGGACATGCGGAACCGTGTTGTCGCTTAGGTGTCGGGTGGACCGCCTGGCCAAACCACATTGTACGTGAGGCTCGGCCAGCCGGCCGGTGCGCCGGCTTTCTCGGCCGCTTCCTCATCCGGCAAGGCGGCGTCCCAGAGTGAGCCGATATACCGGCGGCCGGTGACCCCGTCCGAAGCAGGGCTGGAAAGCCAGCGGATCGGCGGGACCATGGCGGTGACGGGGATCAAAGCCTCGCGGTCAAAACCGGTCTCCGGCGGCACCATGCGCGTATCGGTTGGCCCGCCCGGGACGACCACATTCACCGTGACCCCTGTGCCGTTAAACTCCTTGCTCCAAATCACCGACGCGGACTCCAAGGCGGACTTGGCCGGGGAGTAGGGCACGAACCCTTCGTTGAGCATGGTGAAGAAGCTCGTGGTGATGTTGACCACGCGGCCCCAACCGCGCTCGACCATGCCTGGCGTTGCAGCGCGTGTCATGAGGAACGGACCCATGGCGTTAACGGCGAAAATGGCCTGCCAAATCTCGGGCGTCACTTCGCTGATTTTGATCGGATTGGTGAAATGGTCCTCGCGAATGAGCCCCATGCCAAGCCCGGCATTGTTGACCAGGACATCAAGCGAGCCATGCGCCTCGACGGTCTCAGCCACCATGCGCTCAGCGTCCGTGGGCGACGACACATCGCCCGTCATTTTTGGACCCTCGAATGGTGACTCGGCCAGAGCGTCCTGGTCGAAATCGGCGGCGACCACGGTGTGGCCGGCCTCAGACAGTCCCTGGGCAATGGCGAGACCGATGCCGCGCGCGGCGCCGGTGACGAGAACGGTTTTTGTATCAGTCATGGCTGCAGCACCACGCGGCCAACCAGGCGGCCGTCCCTTAGATCGTTGAGGGTTTGCTCGGCCTGATCGAGCGGCCGGTTCTGAATCGGGATCGGCGTCACTTTGCCGGCCCGGACCAACGCCATCATGTCCGAAAATTGTGCGAGCGATCCGACATAGGAGCCGGTAATCGTCAGCGAGCGGAGCGGGAACATCGGCACCGGCATCGACATGCCGCCGCCGATCAGACCGACGATGATGATCGTGCCGCCGCGTCCGACCGCCGAACTCGCGAAAGCGAAG
This sequence comes from Alphaproteobacteria bacterium, assembly GCA_028289725.1. Lineage (GTDB taxonomy): Bacteria > Pseudomonadota > Alphaproteobacteria > UBA7887 > UBA7887 > JAKZSU01. Next base: position 541 of record JANQOH010000108.1, on the reverse strand, counting down.
GAGCTGTCGGAGCCGACGAAGTCGACCACCGCCGCAACCCCGCCATTCGACAATTTGCGAATGGTCTTGGCGCTGTTCTTGTCGGCGCTGTCGAATGCTTCGGCCGCGCCTGCTTTCAACGCGGCCTCGCGTTTGGTCGCGTCAATATCCGCGACCAACGGCGGCGTATCGAACAACGCCTTCGCGAACGCAAGGCCCATCATGCCGACGCCACCCATGCCGATGATGAGGACGCGTTCGTCGGGTCCCAGCGCGCCCACTTTGTCGAGCGCGCCATAGGCTGTGATTCCGGAACAGGCGTAGGTCGCGGCCAACGACGGATCGAGGTCGCCATAAGGCACCAGATATTTGGCGTCGGGCACCAAGCAGTGATCCGCGTATCCGCCATGAATGTTGACGCCGATCGCACGCGGGCTGTTGCACATATGGCCTTCCCCGCGTTCGCAAATCGGGCAGTCGTCGCAGCCGATCCACGGATACACCAGCGCCCGATCGCCGACAGAGATGCCTCTCGCATCGGGCCCCAGCGCGACCACTTCGC